>JALHPX010000182.1 GCA_022842225.1 bacterium | reverse complement strand
CGTGTGCTTTCCGATCTCAGCCAAAGGATTTGGAGATGCTGCTCGACTACCTGGAGAAATGTGTAAAGCTCCGAGTATCCGATTCGCACGCACAGACCCCTCCAATTTTCAATCAGCTCGAGAAGTCACTTTTGAGCGCGCGTAGTGAATTTGACCGCGATGAGGAGCTTCGCAAAGAGCTTAGAAATATCGTAGGGGATCCGAGTCTAAACACGGAGAAAGCTAAAAAGGCCTTCGCTGAAGGAAAACAGCTCCCCTCAGCCGCACGGATAGCGCTCCGGGAAGCAGAATCCAAGCAATCTACCTATCTCTTAGTGTTAACGAACCGGATCCCCTTCAGTCTCAAGGACAATTTCTACTTGAAGGGCGAAAACTCCCATTGGGCCGGGATGGTGAGTTACCTATATGCTTGCGATCAAGCCGCATTGCTGCCCCGAAAGCGGCCGGGAACCAGAACGCATTAAAAGCAGTGTTCATTCGACCGTAGCGCAAGGGGTAAGCTCTCCTACGCTCGCCAGGACTGGGTTTTGGGGTGCTTTCCATTGAGCTTGCCAGGCTAAGGTGGTAATACTCCCGCACTATGACAGACCATGCCCACGACCACAGAGTCGAAGTTAAAAAAGTTGATCGTCTTGGACCTACCGAAGTCCAATTGACCATTGCGTTGCCAGCTGACGTGGTGACCAAAGAAGAAGCCCGTACGGCTCAGAAGTATGCGCGACAAGCGCAGTTACCTGGCTTCCGCCCTGGCAAGGCGCCCCTGGCGATGATCCAGAAAAAGTTTCAAGACAACATCCGTCGCGATGTTCTTTCGCATCTCATTGAAGCCGGCCTGACCGAAGCTTTGGGCGAGGCGAAGTTGGTTCCTGTGAGCGAGCCAGAGATTCAGGTGAAAGAGATCTCGTTTGGCGAAGGCAAGGCGATTGAGTTTCAAGCTAAGTTTGAAATCGAGCCAGAGATTGCGCTGAAGAAATATAAAGGCGCTAAGATCTCCAAGGCCGAAGCTGGCGTTAGCGATGCGGATGTTGAAGAGACCTTGGAACGCCTGCGCGATCGCATGGCGGTGCTGGAGCCTTCGACTGCCGAAGTCGTGGAAAAAGGATCGTTTGCTGAAACCGAAATGAGTTTTGTCACTACCGACGATAAGGCCAAGGCAGAAATGCCGCAGAAGGCTTTCACCGTTGAAGTGGGCAATGGCAAATTGCTCGCAGAAATCGAAGATTCTTTGCTCGGCATGAAGCCCGGCGAGGAAAAAGAAGTGAATGTTCACTTCCCCACTGACTATTTCGAAGCCTCGCTCTCGGGCCGCCCAGCTACTTTCAAAGTGAAAGTGTTGGAGCTGAAGAAAAAGACGATGCCCGAGTTAAACGACGAATTTGCGAATTCGATTAAAGCAGGCAGCACCGTTGCCTCGTTAAAAGAAGAAATTCGCGCGGACATTGAGCAGAACAAAAAAGAAGAGAGCCGCAAAGCACACCGGCAGCAAATCCTCGATTATTTGATCGAGAACAATCCTTTTGGTGTGCCTAAGGCGATGGTTGCGCGCCAAGCCCAGCGCCTGTTGCAGTCCATGGAAGAGGATTTCAAGCGCCGCGGCAGTCAAGTTCCTGGCCTCGATGAGGATCAACGCAAAGCGCTAGCAGAGAGTGCAGAGCGCATCGTGAAAAGCTCGCTTTTGCTGCGCGCCGTCGCAGAAAAAGAGAAAATCGAGTTAGAGCCGGCTAAGTTCCGTGAGCGCATCGACTCCTTGGCAAAGGGTACGCAGCAGACGCCCGAACAAGTCGAAAAATTTTTAGAGAGCCAAGGTATACTGAACAGAATGAAGGATGAGGCGCTTACCGACCAGGTTTTCGACTTCCTCATTTCTAACGCAGAGATGCGCGGCTAAAGGCGAACTCGGCATTGGCTTGATAGTCGTCGACTTCCGAGCTCACGCCCCTTGTCTTTTGAAAGTTTGCTGAGTTAAATGATTCGATGACAGGCGCCGTCATGGCTCCTGTCCACTCTTTTAAGGATTTCTTCTATGTACTCGCTTCAATCATTAGCCCCAGGTGCTTCCATTAAAAGTAACTCTCTCGAACCAAAGGGTAGTTACCTAGTACCCATGGTGATCGAGCAGACGCCTCGCGGGGAACGCAGCTTCGACATCTATTCTCGTCTGCTAAAAGAGCGAATCATTTTTATCGGTACTCCTATCGACGATGCGATCGCGAACTTAGTGATCGCGCAGCTACTCTTTTTGGAATCCGAAGATCCCGATGCGGACATCCATCTTTATATTAACTCCCCCGGCGGCAGCGTTTCAGCTGGCTTGGGAATTTACGACATGATGCAGTACATCCGTCCGGACATCAGCACGTACTGCACTGGCATGGCTGCCAGCATGGGCGCGATTTTATTAGCTGCGGGTACCAAGGGTAAGCGCTACGCATTGCCCCACGCCCAGATCATGATTCACCAACCGATTGGTGGAGTGCAGGGGCAAGCGGCAGATATCGAAATCCAAGCGCGCCAAATCCTATTATTGAAGCAGCGCCTGACGAATATTTTAGTCGAGCACACCGGCCAAGGTGTTGACCGCGTCCACAAAGAAACGGACCGGGACAATTACATGACCGCAGAAGAAGCAAAGACGTATGGAATAGTCGATACGGTTATTGCTAAACGAACGGGCGAAGCGAAAGCCAAGAGCTAACTTGCAGGTCGGAAACGCCAAAGAGGAGAGTCGTCTATGAGTCGTCGAGACAGCGACAGTTACGGAAATCTGGTTTGCAGTTTTTGCGGGAAGAGTCAGCGCGAAGTTAAAAAACTCATTGCTGGACCCACTGTCCACATCTGCGACGAATGTATCGCCCTTTGCAATGACATCATCGCGGAAGAAGAAGAAAAAGAGCAGTTTCAGACCGGCAGCACCAAGATCCCTCGTCCTGCCGAAATCAAAAAAGCTTTAGACGAATACGTCATCGGCCAAGACCAAGCGAAGAAGACTTTGTCGGTCGCCGTGCACAACCACTACAAACGGATCTCCGCCGCCCGCACGGCTGGCGAGCACTCCGAAGTGGAGCTCCAGAAGAGCAATATTCTTTTGATTGGCCCCACGGGTAGCGGCAAGACTTTGCTCGCGCAAACCTTAGCTCGCCTACTCAAAGTGCCCTTTACGATTGTCGATGCCACGACACTGACCGAAGCCGGTTATGTCGGCGAAGACGTCGAGAACATCATTCTCTATCTCTTACAGAGTGCGGATTACGATATTGAACGCGCCCAAAAAGGCATCGTTTATATCGACGAAATCGATAAGATTGCGCGCAAGGGCGAGAACGTTTCCATTACCCGCGACGTTTCGGGTGAGGGCGTTCAGCAGGCGCTTTTAAAGATCATCGAAGGTACGCGCGCCAACGTTCCGCCCAAAGGCGGCCGTAAGCATCCGCAGCAGGAGTTCCTGCAAGTGGATACTTCGAACATCCTCTTTGTTTGCGGTGGAGCCTTCGTCGGCTTGGATAAAATTATCGAAGGCCGCAGCAGCAAGCGCAGCATCGGTATCGGCGCTGAAATCACGAGCGAAAAAGAGCGCGCTAAAGGCCGTGCCTTGGAGCAAGTGTTGCCAGAAGATTTACTGAAATTCGGAATGATTCCCGAGTTTATCGGCCGTCTGCCAGTCACCGCGACGCTCGATATGCTGGATGAAGCATCGCTGATGCAAATCCTGATCGAGCCCAAAAACGCGATTACCAAGCAGTATCAAAAGCTTTTTGCCTACGAGAACGTAAAGCTGACTTTCGACGACGAAGCGCTTCGCATGATTGCCGGAGAGGCGCTGCGTTCTAAGACAGGTGCTCGGGGGCTGCGCTCCATTCTCGAGCATTGCATGCTCGATATTATGTATGAGCTGCCATCGATTGCGAATCTCAAGGAGTGCATCATCACTCGCGATGTCGTCTTGAAAAAGGCGCAGCCTAAGCTGGTGTATTTCGAGCCCGGCGAAACCGGCGAGGGCGACCTCGGTTCCAAAGCTGGAACGGCTTAAGTCCTTTTATTTGCGTGCGAAGCTCATTCGCACGCAAACCTTTTTCTGTCTTCTCTGTAAAAATTTCCCACATCTATTTGTGCGTTTTAAGCGGCTGATTCTTTACAAATGGCAAGCACTTTCTTCGCCGCAGCCCACGACGATTTTTCTACAGATTGGGTTATAATTTAACCAGCTGATGTCTTCATCTCAAACCGACTCCAAAGCACACAATCTATGATTAAAAAAAATGAGCCGTTTGAAACTTATCCTCTGCTTCCGTTGCGCGACATCATTGTTTTCCCATACATGGTGGTTCCGCTCTTCGTAGGCCGAGAGAAATCGATCCGGGCGTTGGAAGAGGCGATGTCGAATCGCAAACAGATCATCCTCGCAGCCCAAAAAAAGGCGCAGAACAACAATCCCGACGAGAAGGATATTTTTGAAGTCGGCACTCTCGCCAATATCATCCAGTTACTGCGTTTACCTGACGGCACACTCAAGGTTTTAGTGGAAGGTGTTGGACGCGTACGCATCTTGGATTATCTAGAGCACGAATCCGTATTCCGCGTAGAAGCCGAATTGCTCGAAGAAGCTATTAGCTCGCGCGTAGAGGCAGAAGCGTATGTTCGCAGCGTTAAGACCTGCTTCGAATCCTACGTAAAGCTCAATAAGCAGATTCCACCCGAACTTTTGATGTCGGTATTGGCCATTGATGATCCGGCCAAATTGTCTGACACCATCGTCCCGCATCTCAGCGCCAAAGTAGAAGAGAAGCAGAAGCTCTTGGAAATGACCGATGCGTGCAAGCGTCTAGAAAAGCTCTATAGCTTGCTCGAAGGCGAGATCGAAATTCTCCAAGTTGAGAAGAAGATCCGCAGTCGAGTGAAGAAGCAGATGGAGCGCTCGCAGAAGGAGTACTACCTCAACGAGCAGATGCAAGCGATCCAGAAGGAATTGGGCGAGCGCGATGAGTTTAAGAACGAGATTTACGAGCTCGAGAAGACCATTAAGCGCAAGCGGATGCCTGAAGAAGCCCTTAAGAAAGCGCGCTCGGAGCTGAAAAAATTAAAGATGATGTCGCCGATGTCGGCGGAAGCGACGGTGGTTCGTAACTACCTAGACTGGCTCATCAATCTTCCTTGGCACGAAAAGACCGACGACAAGATCGATGTCGATGTCGCGGAATCCGTGTTGGACGAAGATCACTACGGTTTGAAAAAAGTAAAAGAGCGGATCTTGGAGCACCTCGCTGTTCAGAGCTTGGTCGAAAAGATGCAAGGACCTGTTCTTTGCTTGGTCGGGCCTCCTGGGGTTGGTAAGACCTCGCTGGCTCGTTCGATCGCGCGATCGATTGGCCGTAACTTCATCAAGATTTCGCTGGGCGGAGTCCGGGATGAAGCAGAAGTCCGCGGCCATCGTCGGACCTACATCGGCGCCTTGCCTGGAAAACTCATTCAATCGATGAAAAAAGCCGGAACGATCAACCCGATCATCCTGCTCGATGAAATCGATAAGATGAGCACCGATTTCCGAGGCGATCCAAGTGCCGCACTTCTAGAGGTGCTGGATCCCGAGCAAAACAAATATTTCTCCGATCACTACCTGGAAGTGGAATACGACCTCTCCAGCGTGATGTTCATCACCACCGCGAACTCGCAGCACACGATCCCGTGGCCGCTGCTCGATCGTCTAGAAGTGATCAATCTTTCGGGCTACACGGAAGAAGAGAAGATGGAGATTTGTTTCCGTCACTTGATTCCAAAATTAGTCGCGAACAATGGCTTGGACGAAACCAAGATCACGTTCCCGAATAAAACCGTGCAAGCCATTGTCCGTCATTACACCCGTGAAGCCGGTGTGCGGAACTTAGAGCGCGTGATTGGCGCAGTTTGCCGAAAGACCGCTCGTCAGTACGCTAGCAAGAACGCGGACAAAAAGGCTAAGACGGTTATCACGCCTTCTCACTTAGTGAAGCTCTTAGGACCTCACAAGTACCGTTTCCAATCCGCCGAGGAGAATTCCGAAATCGGTTTGGTCAACGGCCTTGCTTACACCGAAACTGGCGGCGACTTGCTCCAGATCGAAGTGTTACAGATGCCAGGTAAGGGCAAGCTTCAAGTCACCGGTAAACTCGGTGAGGTGATGCAGGAATCTGCGCAGGCAGCGATGAGCTACGTGCGGTCGCGCGCGAAGCTTCTGAAGCTGGAGCCAGACTTCTACGCCAAGTTGGATCTCCACGTACACGTGCCGGAAGGCGCGGTACCCAAGGATGGTCCTTCTGCTGGTATCACGATGGCAACCGCTCTCGCCAGCACGCTCACCTCCAAGCCAGTGCGCTCGGATGTGGCCATGACCGGTGAGATCACGCTGCGCGGAAACGTGCTGCCCATCGGCGGCTTAAAGGAAAAAATGTTCGCAGCTCATCGCGGTGGCATCACCACGGTGATCATCCCTCAGGAAAACGCCAAGGACTTGGAAGATGTTCCTAAGAACATCTTGAAG
>JALHPX010000181.1 GCA_022842225.1 bacterium | reverse complement strand
ATTTGCGCCAGGTCCCAACCCCATCACAATAGCGCGAGCACTGGTGATCTGCAGATTGCGAGTAGGAGCGGTTCCCAGATAAGTGATGGGACCTTGGATAAATACGGATTTAGTGGCGTAGATTCGACAGCCTTTGTTGTCTGTCCTCAGACGGAGATTGTTCAAAAACAAAACCCCATCGATGATCAGATCCCCGGCACACACCATTTCGGCGCCGGGAGTGTTTTCCACATACTGATTTCCAGGCGCAAGACGAATACCTGCTACATCGGTGCCGGAGGGATAGGAAATATGTTTCCACTGGGGATGGCTTGCGGGCATTGCGCCGCCGACTTGCAGAATTCTAGCTACCGTGGGCGCACCAATATAAACGATGCCCTTTTCTTCCACTACTGGCGGTAAAGTCTGCGCATCGGGAGCAGCGAGCTTACTTCTCAGGTATCCTGCTATCGTCGTATTCACAGACCCATAACTCAGAGCTGCACTCGGGACGATTAATTTCCCCCACACTTTAGCAGTCGCCCAATTCTCCGCGTGATCGCCGTAAATATTTCCATTTCGAGGAGCAAGACCAGGAGTGTTAGCGCCGAAGTAGTAAGGAGATCCAAATCCCAAGTCAGTCACAATATTAGATTCCACACGGCCGTGGCACATGATGCAGCCCATGCCGCGAATCACGAGAGCCGGTTTGAAAACAGAAATGAATCCGCCGTCACCACCGGACCCGCCATTGGGATTATTGATAGTGCCACCATCGGTGCCGCCGCCTGGATCGCCGCCACCACCAGGAAGATTTCCAGAATGATTGGAGATATCGGAAGTCGGAACAGTCTCTTTGGATCCGACCTCATTGCAAGAGGACAACAAGAGCGCGCCGAAAAATAAAGCGGCGATGTGTGGACGAATAAAGCGACGTACAGCAGCCATGACACCCTCCTTGGGATTCCGTGGCGAGGAAGTTCTTCCTCACCTACAAGTCTAGGAGTCTTAAATGGCAAAAAAGCCCGGGAATTATGAAGATTGCGGCACGGTAATTTAACTGGTTGAGAGGATTACAGTTATCCGAGCCGATACTTCCCTTAAGTTACGCGGTCAAAGTCATGATGAGCGGCATACCGTCAGTAATAACGATTGTATGCTCGTATTGAGCGGTAAAGATTCCGCGATTGGTCAGCAACGTCCATCCGTCGTCACTTTCCATCACTTCATGGGCGCCCGATGAAATAAACGGCTCGATGGTAATCACTTGATTCTTCTTCAACACGCGCTTGTCTTTTTTATCGTAGAAGCCCGCTATGAATCCCGGCTCCTCGTGCAATGCCCGGCCCACACCATGGCTGCCAAGATTTTCGATGACGGTGAATCCGTTCTTGTGCGCTTCGGTCTCAATCGCACGTCCGATGCGATTGAGCTTCGCGCCGGCGCGGGCCTCTAAGAGGGCCGCTTCTAGCGCACTTTTAGCTGCGGCGCAGATACGCTGATGCAGTTTGGATTCTGGCGGCAGGATGGCCGAGCCGCCGGTGTCGGCAAAATAGCCTCCCAATTCGGCAGACACATCGATGTTTACCAGATCACCCGCCTTGAGAACTTTCGGTCCCGGCACACCATGTGCAGCTTCTTCATTCACGCTGATGCAAGTATGCCCCGGAAAGTTATAAGTGAGTTTGGGCGCCGACCGCGCACCCTGCGCGGCCAAGTACTCACCGCCGATAGCATCGAGTTCGAGGGTCGTGATGCCCGGTTCGAGCTTGGATTGCATGTGCGCCAAACACCGAGCCACAATCCGGCCAATTTTTCGAAGTCCTTCTAAGTCTTTTTCTGAATCGATCGACATGTGCTCAGTTTAACTTAATCGACTGTTTTGGAAAGTGGGGACGAGAGAACGTGGGGGCCTTATCGCGAGGAAACCTTCTTACGTAGCTCTTCGCGCTCAGCGGGCGTTAAAACGCGGGGCCGTGCCCGCGGCCTACCATCGGTGTGGAAAAAGGGCGAGGGTTGATGCTGCTTTGCCCAGAGACCTTTCAACATGAAACTCACCACTCTTAAAAGAAACGAAAACGAAACGGTCTTGTGAGTTCCTGCAGGCAGTGGAGGAATACCAAACTTGCCCTGCACTCTAGCGGCGATAGGTCCTAGAGCTTCATCGCGCTTGGTACCACTCGCTGCATAATCCATAATGGAGTGCACGAGACCTGCGAACGGCGCTTTGGTCCAGGCCATGGAGTTGGCGATAGGAGTCTGGCAGCAGTCGGCGTACCAGCGGTACATGCCCTTCTCAGTAAGCCGTACGCAGGTCAGATTTTCATGGCCCAAAGTGATTTCTAATTGCGAAGGCCTCACCGAAAAAACATCGGTGCCGCCACTCGCATCGAGAATATCCGACGCTCGCCCCAGAAAATGGGCATATGCCTGACAATCGTCGCAATAACAGACGGAACGAAGTCCGGTCGACGGAGAGAGTCCATGGACGGCCCCTCGCAGGCCGCCGCATTTACAACGTAAAGAAAGCATAGAGGGCATAACCAATCATACTAGATCAGTTTTGCCAGAAATGAGCGAGCAAGATTTGAGGTGACCTTAGCGTCCGCAGACTGTTTTAAGGTCGTTCGCATTCGCGGTCGTGGTGCTTCCAGAACTTAGGTTTTTGGCGGTGCAAGTAACGTCCGAATGTCTCGAGAAGAACGTATCGCAGTAGCCTGCGCCGCCGTATCTCGCTGCATTGTAATCCGACACAAACTCACTGGAGCAGTTTCCGCTCAAGTCAGTGCTTCTGCCGCAACCTGCGATTGCGGTGATTACCGCCGAAACCAATAGGAAATTAAAAATAGCCTTCATTACTCTAGCTCCTTTATTTGGAGGCAAGGGTAAACCACACCTGAACAATGGCCGCAACAATCAAAACGCGTGCAGCAAGTCTCAAGACTCGTTGACCGAGCTGACTACCGATTTAACGCCATCATTTCAGGATGATAGTAGACGTCTGACTTTGGGGGCGGATTCATTGAAGTCGCAATCATCGCTTTGGCAATCTGATCGACGGTGATGGATTTGAACTTCGCGGGAGTCAAAAACGAGAGCAGAGGAAGCACTTTCTCAAGCACCCACGGGGTGTGCTTTGAGCCGATGATCATCGCAGGTCGGAAGATACTGACGGCGGCGGGACCCGCTTTTTTCACGGCCTCCTCTGACTCGCCCTTCACGCGCGCATAGCGCGGCATTCCTGCCGCGCCGGATCCGGATTCGCTCGCTGCCGGATCGGACCCAACAGCGGACATAAAGGCCAAGTGCCTTACTCCCGCTGCTTTAAGCCCTCGAGCGAAGGCCGCATTTAACTCCACGTCGACCGCGCGGTGCTCGTCTATAGTAAGCTTCGACGTCCCCGCCCCTACGCCCAATACACTCAACCCGACGACAGTGCCGCCAATTGAATGAACAGCTTCTATCGTTGATTTCTCCAACGTAGCTGGATTCATGGCGGGAATAAGCACCTCGCGTAATTCAATCCCCGCACTGCGTGCCGCCGCAACCTGGTCGGGTTGCGACAGACGCCCGAGCGATATTATAGGTTTAAATGATCCACTAAGAATCAGTTCCTTGATTAGGGCTTTACCCACCGATCCAGATGCACCGAGAACGACAGCGGCACGAGAATTAGCCATGAAGCGACATTACCTTCTTTAAGTCCGCGTTATCAGACTTCGGGTTGGACGAAATGGAAAATTTAAAAGTCGTTCCTCCGGCGGCATTGGATTCCACCCAGATCGAACCCCCATGGAGTTCAGTGACGCGCCGACAGACCGACAGGCCTATGCCCGCCCCCGGGATTTCGTGATGTGAATGAAGTCGAGAGAAGATGTTAAAAATTTGCTCTCGGTGTGTTGGCTGGATTCCCATGCCATTATCCGAAACAGAAAACAGCCAGCGCGTGTCTTTTTTGACGGCAGAAACATGTATCGCCAGAGGCCTCTCGCTGCGGAACTTGATGGCATTGCTAAATAGGTTTTGGAAGAGTCGCTCGATCTCGCTGGGTACAGCCAATAGCGTCGGGAGACTTTCGGATGTCACTCGAGCCTTACTCTCATTAATGGCCGCCTGAAGGTTTGATACCGAATGTTCGAATGCGACGTTAAAATCAGTCGGGATCATTTTTACGTCCGCACGTCCCACTTGCGAATAAATCAACAAGCCATCGATGAGAGACGTCATCCGCTTGGTCGCGTCGATAGCGAAATTGAAATATTGCGTTAGTTCTTGGTTGAGACTGCCCACCAATTCTTTTTGAATCAACGACAAAAAACTTCCCACTGTACGCAACGGTTCCTGCATATCGTGCGATGCGATATGAGCAAAATGTTCGAGCGCCTCATGAGATTTTTGAAAGCGTGACATTTGCAGCTTTGCAAATTCAGCTCCTGCTTCTCTAACCGCTAGAGCAATCGATTCCAAAATGGTGTCTCGGGCGGCGCTAGACAGAGGAGTTCCTAACTCCACTTCGAGAACTTCGATCAGCGTTTTCTGTAAAATAAAATACTCATCGAGTACTTGCGAGAGCGAGTAGTCCCCTTGCTGATCACGTTGTTCCGCATGCTCCTTTGCAACCCGTGTTTCACTGGCATCATCATTGGGCTCATTTGGCGAGATGGCCCTGACAAGATTATTTATGAACAGGGGAATGGCGTCTCTGAGTACTGGTTCTGGCTTATCACTAGCCGCGGCTATCTCCTGGCGGGCGCGCTCCGACCACAATGCCAAAACTTTTTCTTTGTTCTGCTTCAGGCATTGCGCCGCTTTCAAAACGATGTAGTCACTCACAGAAAGTCTTCCTTTATTTGAATCCTAGGCAGCCATTGGTTATGCCCGGCGCCTGCCAGTAGCAACTCTATTCGTTTAGGTCAAATAGACACCCTATGCCGAGCTCGCTTCGGCAGGTGGTTTTCGCAGAAAAAGCGATGGAAAGGCCGGGGATGCGCTACTCCAACTCTGCTTTCTCCAGATAAAGAGTCTGAATGCTTGAAATTTCGTTTTTGGCGCCGGATACGGTGACTCGGTTCGACGACGCCTGCTCCATTACCTGATCCGATTTCTCGTCCACAAACTCCATGGTCAGAATGCCCGCCTTGGCTTTATCGTCCGGATCACCGCCAGCAAAGGTGACGCTCGCGACGTGGTCGAAATTAGGCCGCCCCACAATCGAATGGATCATGAAATATTCCGTAGGGGAGCCGACTACAAAATACACCGGCGCTCCCAGCGAGCCCGCCGCATCAAGTTTTTTAAATTCCAAAACCTTCGGAATGCCTGTCTTAACGTTTTTAAGAATTTCCGTTCCACCTCTTTCAAAGTGGCCACGATAAATCGAACCCTCCAGAGCAAAAGGCTTGTCTTTCAACGTCGGCAAAACAAAGCTCTTTGGTACAAACGTATAGATCTTCTCTCCTGGATTCTTTTTGCGATCCTCCAAATAACTTTTCTGAATGCTCGCTGGAAGCTCGACTTTCAAAATCACTTGGTAGTCGTGAGGCCTGTGAAACATTGGCAGGTGGGACAAAAAAATCTCTTTTTGCCCGAAGAGAAGCATCCCGTGAACGGCTGCCGGATCGCTGGCGGCAGTCGCTGAATGAAACGAAATCAAGAGACCTAAGAGACTGAAGAATCTAACCATGTCACACTCCCTTTCCCTCGATATCGAAATACTCAGATGTTGGCGAGTGCAATTGCTGGTTTTAGCGGAGGATTCGTGGGTAGTATTCTTCTGTGCGATCCCTCCTACTTCTCATGCTCAGCATTTTGATTACTGGATGCGTCACGCCTTTGCCGAAGGACCTGACGGGAAAGCTTTCCGTTTTGCCCAAATCCGTGCATCAAGGCGAAACGCTGCTACTCCAATTTCAATTGCACTCCGCACAAACTGCCCTGACTCAGAGCAAAGGTGTGATGCTGGAGGTGGGGCAGCCCGATCAGAAAGCCGAGAGCGATGCCAAGATCGTGAAAAACCCGCGTGTCTTTAATTGCCCTGCGGGATTCTGCGCTCTGGTCGGTGTAGGTCTGGATTATCCCGTCGGAAATTTATCGGTATCTCTCACAACGGGCGATGGCCGCACTCTGGATTCCGTGACGATAGCGGTGCGTGCGAGTGAAAAACCAGTAGAGCGGCTCAGAGTCGATCCCTCGCGTGTAAAAATCTCCGCGGAAGATCAACGCCGAGTCGATGAAGAGCGAGAGATAGTCCACGGGGTATTAAATTCCGCACGAGCTGAAGCCCTCGAAGCTTTCGCATTTGTACTTCCCATCCGCAGCAAAGAGACGAGTGCATTTGGAAAGAAACGGATTTTTAATGGCGAGCCCCGTGGCTACCACACAGGAGTGGATTTGCGCGCGGGCGTGGGCAGCAAAATCAAATCGGCAAACTCCGGCCTCGTGCGCCTAGCACGTCCGCTGTTTATGGCGGGAAATCATGTTCTCGTGGATCACGGCGGCGGCATCTTCTCGAGCTATTCTCACCTCAGCGAGATATCGGTGAAGGAAGGCCAGCGCATCGCTGCTGGAGAACTCGTAGGCA
>JALHPX010000180.1:3732-6559 GCA_022842225.1 bacterium | reverse complement strand
AAGATAAAGGTTTACAAAAGATTTTTTATCAACGAAATGATATTCCCAGTGCCGATTTTTTCCTGATTGAACACACAGACCAGATATTAAAATACAAAGATTTTTTTCCATTTTTTCAGCTTCAGAAATCCAGGTGAGACGATTCTCGCGCTCAATCGTCTTGCCGTTCTCGTAGGTCTGCGACTGAAGGGTAGAGCGGAACAAACTCCCACGTTCCGCGTTATTGGCGAGTTTTTGCAGAACGATGGCTCGTTTGCGACGCGCAACTTCGATGCGCGGCTTGACCGTGAAATCATCGCCCGTACCTTCAAAGCGATGCGGTTCCGACGGTAAAATCAGACCATTCTCTCTGAGCGTGTGCTCGAGATGGCCCTGATAACCCCAAAACTTCTGCGATTGGCGCGCTTGTTCTTCTTCGGTGAGCTCTAAAGCGCGATTCACTAAGTCGACGTCGTGCTGAGTAGGTTTCTGATGTTGTGCGGCCAGATAAAGGCTTGCGAAGACGCCTGTGATATTGCGCGCGTTCTGGCCGGTGACATCAAAGCCCCAGACGCCATGATCGGCGCGCGACAGGTCAGCAAGCTGCATGGATTCCTGATAAGGGGTCAAAATCGGCGGCGCCAACTCGTTGGCAATGTGAAAGTAGCGCTGCAAGCGATCGATTTCCTTGTCTGACTCAAACCGATAGCCGAAGCGGTTAAACACTCGATCCCGGATATAGTTTTGATAGTCCTCGAGGTTCTTCACTTCTTCCGCTGTTTCGGCAGAACGCAAAATTTCCACCAAGCCATGCACAGGCAATCCCTGCGCAAAGAGGCCAGTGTGTCCCAGCTTCGCATCGAGTTTGCGCCGCAAATCTTCCGCCCGCTCGATGTGCCTCGCTACTGTTTCCTGGGAGCGCTGACCAAAATAGAGATCGTGCGGCTGGTGGCCGTTCAATACCGATTGTCGACGAATACGAGCCTGCCACGAGGCCTTGCCGGGGCGCGAGCCCATGCCGACCTCGTTCCACAAGAAAGGGTCGCGCACCATTGGATTGGGGTGATCTAAATACCCTTTTGAAAGCTCTTTGTAGCCGCGCATGGCATCGGCAAACTCCGAAGCGACAGCGGTGCGGAGCATATCTAGCTCGAGGATTAGGGCGCTCTCTAGGGCACCGCCTTTGGTATCAAAAATCAGACGTACGGACTTGGCTTCGTTGTAACGACCGCCTTCTTCAACTCCGATGAGGTGATCCAAAACGGGCGAATGCATCAGCCGCTCAAAGAACAAGGTCTTATAAGCATTGAGCGCACCAGCCGTGATCTCTTTATCGAGAAAGCCCTTTTCGCTCAGAATTTTCATCACTGCGTTTTCAGTATGAAACGTTAGCATGTGGTCTTCATCGAAGATCGAGTAGGACTTATCCACGAAGCGCTTGTTGTCGACATGGGGAAGATAAGGCTGCCCGGAGTATAGGCGTTCTTCTTTGAAACGATGGGACTCTTCCTGCCAAGGGGCGAGCTTGCGGAAATCGCAGGGTGCCTTGGAAGTGTCTCCTGCAAATACAGGAGGGCATAGCAGTGCCAGGGCGTAAAAAAGCACCACTGCTTGCCGGTAAGACACTTTCATTAGCACGTCGGGGTTTTCCGCGTTCAAAGAACGCTGACCCGTCTCCTCACTGAATACATTAGCGAGAAAGGTGCCAAGATTTTCGGACGCTCATCGTCGGGTGACGTTTTTCGTCACCCCTAAATCCCCGGTCGTTTGCTACCGCGGATGGCGATTCACTGGAGGATTGGTTCGGAATTGATCCGTCGTATGGCCACCTGGGGGCATTTTTCTTTCCAAGGGTTTCGGATAATCCGAACCTGGGAACAAATCAGTCTCCGCCAGATCGGGTGCCGAGGGAACAAAGCTGCCCTTTTCCATTCGCAGCAGTTGGATCGCAAGCTCGCTATACACGAGTGCAATCGAACTATCCGACGAAGAGGGGCCACGATGGTAACCCTGACGAATCGGCGTGCCCGTTCCAACCTTGACCGCTGTACCATGCTCGCCGCTCGAGTGGGTGTGGCCAGTCACATTCGCACCGTATGCGCTTAAAAGTTTGCCGAGCGAAATCGATTTCGCGCCATTCACACCCATGTGCGAGTGCTGTCCGATTTCCACGCCTTGCACCATCTTGAATGCAGCAGGATTCTGCAGATCAATGCCGGCCCGGTAAGTATCCTCATTGTTCATGAAATGCACTTGATCCGTATCGATGCCGTAGTACTGGAAGAGCCGTTTATAGGGATTGGCTTTTTGTGCGATGGCATCAATCATCAACTGCAAGATCAGCGGCACTTCTTTTGGACGACCGCTTTTGAAAAGATCCGCCTCTTGTAATCGCTTTACGAGCCAATCGCTCCCGTGGTTGTCGACTGGAATAATGACTTGAGTGTCAGGCAACATCTGAGTGAGTTGCTTGATCCAAGCTGCAGCTGTCTGCACGTGCTGCGCAAGATCGAGCGCGCCTTTCTTGTCGTCTATTGCCCGACTTAAAAGCGAGTCCATATTGTGGCGATTATTAGGACTGCCTTCGATCAAGTCATGAAGCACAATCGCTCCCAAAGCCACAGACCCCGGGCGGTAGTTTGGCTCCATCCCGTTGCCGGCATTTGGATTCAATTCGATTATCTTCAATCGCTCAAGTGCTTCTCTAGTCGCTTTTAAGAAGAGCGGGTCGGTATTGCCTAAGTGGATATCCCCTAAGACCAGTGCCGCAATACTCTTCACTTCCACAACCCCGTTGTCGGAGTAAATCTTGCCCAAGTCGAACAACCCATCCGGATTGCCATACCGG
>JALHPX010000180.1:0-3722 GCA_022842225.1 bacterium | reverse complement strand
ACCGGGCGTCTGTGTATCGAGCGCGTCGAGGCGCGATACCGTTGGCGCTGCCGACCAGATTACCGAATTGCTGACTGCGATAGCGACGAGAGAGGATCAAGACACTGCGATTCATCTCGGCTTCCATCTGCGCGCGATCATCTGTGCTCATACTGACATTGAAATGTCCCCAGTAGGCTGGATCGCTCATGGATCCGGTGGTGACCATGTAGCCGGGACGGCTGTCGTAGTTGCCAGTAGCGCGAGTCTTGGCGCGTACGCGCGGATGAAACTCAATGACCTTGTCTGTCGGAGCATAAACTTCTTCGAGGCCCACAAAGGGATTCTGGCGTTTATCTTCGTAGCCGTGATCCACGATGAAGGTATCGCGGTTTACTTGGATCCCGCGGTCCACCATAAAGTGCACGCCCGGCTCGTTAAAAAGCCAATCCAACTTCTCTGGAATCAAGCCAATCGATGCAAACGCGGGGGCCACGATGATGGGGCAATTACCCATTGAGCGAGAGAGCTCGCGTACCGCTTGAAAGTTTTTTAAATCCTGATTCTCAGCTAACTTGAAAAGAATAATGTCGTTTGCTTCGCGGACGGCCTTGAGCATTTGCTCGCGTCGCTCACCGCTAAAGACGCGGCGATCGATAACCTTCACAAAAGCCGCAGCGTGCTTGCCGCGAGTTTGGGTGATAAGGCCGCTAATGTCCTTGAAGAGATTTTTCGGGCCAAAAAAGGATTTTACTTCGTCGGGAGTCATCCCGGCTTTTTCCGCAACGGCACCCACTGCCCGTTCGTCTGACTCCGGAATTTCATTGGAGCCGGCGACCATGCGAAGCACTGCATTCTCCAACGCCTTCTCAACCGACTTGCGAAGCGATTCACGTTCGGTCAGCAGACGGTAACGCCACTCCGCCAAGTTCGAAACGCCCACGTAGTCCAGAGTAAGTTTCGGGTTGTGGGTGAGCCTTTGGAGTAAGGTTACCAGCTCCAATTCACTCATCAGTCGACCCGACTGCGAGAAGGACACTTGCTCCGAGGCGGACAAAACGGACTTTAGCTTTTCACGGGCGGCTTCAGCGGCTTGATTTAACTTTAGAAAGGAAGCCTTTTGCTCGGCGCTAATTTTTTTTCTGCCATCTTTGGCTTTGGAAAGTGCTGCCGTAAAAGTGGGCGTTCCCATGATGGCGTCTTCCAACTCAATCGATTCGATCGACTTCCATTCGGCGGGAGTCATATCGTACTCGTCGAGAATCGACGCAAATAACTTACCTTCGCCGACTTCAGGAAGTTCCAAGCGCGCAAGTCTTGAAGCGGCCGTTCGCGAACTTGGCAGATGATGATCCGCCGCCAGGGTGCGACTGGCCAGAATCGCGAACACTTCGGAGGGCGTTAAGCCTGCGTTGAGCAATTCGTGGCACTTTTTCGTCGAAACCGCGGCTTGCAAAGTGAGAGGTAGAACGAACAGCAGAGCGACTAATTTTTTCATAATGCCCCCAAGATTGCTTTGTCGCACTGCAAAGCTTTTCGACTAGGATCCGTAAGAATTGCATCCGCCTGCGCTGTCGTCAGACCAAGCGTCAGCTCCAACACCCGCGACAGCTTGTTGGAACGTTCTGTTTTGCCGGGCCAGTAGACAGTCACGCGCGACATCTTCGTAACTTCGCGCATGGGGAGTCGGTCCCAATCATGTCCGTCCGGAGAATTGAGAACTTGCTGCTCAACCAAGTTCACCAGCACAGGGACAACGGGGCTGGAGAAAACGCCGCGGTTTGCCAAGCGAGCAAAAAGTTTGTCGATGTCAGCCAAATGCTGCCGGTCGTTTTCCAACACGACGAGAAAATGCGGCGTGGTTTTATCGACCATTACTCGATCTGATAGCTCGTCGAACATGCGGTCGAGATACCGCACCTTGGAACCAGCAAATTCGAAAAAGTCAGGATGCGAGAGATTGACGAACGCTTCGTCTGGCCAGTTGGAAGCTTCCTGTAGCTTGAGTTTTTTCTGAATGCGTCCAATCGCCGTTCGCATCTCTTCTGGATCGTGGCCGCGCATCGTGAGGATGGCGCCCTTTACTCGGTCTTCGTATTCTTTACGCATCGCCACGCTGAAGAGGGGAAAACCTTCTAGAAGAAACGGCTCTTTCTTTTTGATTTTCTCTTCGACCGCAGTGAGCAGATATCCAGGTTCGCCGGCAGCCACCTGCGTGAACTCCCGCAAGCTCGATTGAAAATCAAAATAGTAATGGCCTGGGATGATCGTTTCGCCATTACTCAGCGTGATGGGGTCCAAGCTGGTGCTTGGAATAAAATTTCCGCGCTCATCTAGCCGCCCTAATCGCTTCGCAATCTGAGGGCCGACGTTTCCTTCGAAGTCGTGAACAGGCACCAGAACTTCTTCCGGTAAGTTGGTCATCTGACGGAAAAACAAGAAATTACCGTCGAGACGCGACGGACGACGAATGCGGTAGTTTCCAACATTGTGCGTTAGAGTGCCATCGAAGTCCGCGATCATCATCACCAATTGCTTGGGATCGCGATTAAATGCCGGAGCATCTGTCGTTTTAGATATTAACTGCGAGCTTTGAAGACAAAGAAAAATCCCCAAAGCAATTTTTAGACGGCAGAATGCCGCACCGCCACAAAAAACCTTCCCCATTTAGCCCCCCGGCAACCCAAAAGTTTCTATGACTTTCCAATAAGTACTTTTGCGGCGTTGGTGATGTCAAAGAAAAGGCCGCTATTCGACGAATTCCTAACAGATTTCCGTTATCAACCCGTGTCATTTTCACGTCGCAGTGAATCAAGCAGATGATCTGACGGCACTTTTTATCGCCGATAAAATTCTGCGCGTGTAAACTTTGAGAATGATCGCCGTTTCTATTCCTTGTTATCGAGTAAAAAAACAAATCCTATCGGTGATTGAAGAGATCCCGCGCGCAGTAGGTAAAATTTACGTAGTGGACGATGCGTGCCCCGAAAATTCGGGCGCGTGGGTGCGGGAGAAATGCAAAGACCCACGAGTAAAAGTAATTGTTCTCGATAAGAATCGCGGCGTGGGTGGAGCAACGATGGCTGGATTTGTTGCCGCTATGGCTGACGGTGCCACTATCGTCGTCAAGTTGGACGGCGATGGACAAATGGCCCCTTCGGAAATTCCCAGGTTGGTGCGGCCGATCCAGCAGGGACACGCGGACTACACTAAGGGGAATCGCTTTTACTCGCTCAGCCATTTGGGGTCGATGCCCCGCATTCGGCTACTTGGAAATTCCGTTCTGTCTTTTGTCAGCAAGATGGCGAGTGGTTACTACCGCACGATGGATCCAACGAACGGCTTCATCGCCATACACACGCAGGTACTTTCGCTTTTATCGACGGATAGCATTGCCAAGCGCTACTTTTTTGAGAGCGACATGCTCTATCAGCTCAATATTGTCAGAGCCGCGATTACAGATGTGCCGATGGCGGCACGCTATGGCGATGAGAAAAGCAATCTTCGAATATCTCGCGTCGCAGTCTCCTTTCCGCTGCAGTATCTGTGGTGCTTCAC
Organism: bacterium; assembly: GCA_022842225.1. Lineage (GTDB taxonomy): Bacteria > Bdellovibrionota > FAC87 > UBA2466 > UBA2466 > JALHPX01. The sequence continues at coordinate 185 of JALHPX010000180.1, read as the reverse complement.
GAAAAGGATTTTCTACAATTACTTTCTGCGGGATTTTAACATCGGAAGCGCGCAACTCATTGCGGGACTGGTTTTGTTTCTTGCCGGTGCGGTGTTCGGCACCAATCAATGGCTCACGAATTCCTCGATGGGAATGGCGACTCCTACTGGAACCATCATGTTGGCTATTTTGCCGATGATTGTTG
>JALHPX010000179.1 GCA_022842225.1 bacterium | reverse complement strand
CGGCGCAGGCAAACCTGGATCAAAAGCGCTAGTGCGAGTAAGCCCGCACTTATCTAGCTTTTTCCAAACCAATCGAATGGCACGATTGCCGACGGACGGAAAAGGCGCGTAGCCCGAATAAGATTCTGCTTGCGCCGACACCCCTGTCAGCGCGAGGACGCAGAAGATCCCCAATACTAATCGTTTCATTTAAACCCCCATACCCAATCCCATTGGTTTGCCAATATCGAAGGCCGGCGTCACGACCCGTAGAGTCGTAAGGGGCAAGAACTTAGAGACTTCCTGGGTGGCGAACAATGGGGCGGTCAAAGGACTGCACGGTATCCTCAATGCCTTGCATGGTTTGCGCAGGGGTGCGGTTGCTCGACGTTTCTGTATAGATAGAGACTTTACCGCTGGATAAATCCAATTCCACGTCGATATTTCCATTCACACGCTGAAGCGTATTTACGTACTTGAACTGAGCCGCTGGAATATCGGCGGCTAGCAAGCGGTTGCGGATATTGAAAACCAGACCGTTTGAAAGCTCGTCCCAGCCGCCCACCATGCCGACTTCCAAATTTTTCACCGCAATGCCTCTCACTTGAAATTCAGCCAGCATGCGATCGAAATCGAGGGCAACCTCGGCCGCGTTCTTCGCATGCACATGCGCTAGTACCCCGGATTGGGTTTTAGGGTCCCACAGCGTGACAGCGATGCAAGGCCCCACACCAAAAGTCTGCACCCGCTTGTGTTTAGCAGCGTTGGTGAAGATGTAGCCATTCTGCGGGATCTCAAGCGTCGAGCGATCGTCCTGACCCACGCCGACAGTATTCGAGTCCTCGGGAGCTGGGAGACCGGCGTTATCGTCGAGGAGTCTCCACTGCTTCAGTATCGAAGCCTTCAGAGTATCGGGCAGACCCTCTAGGAGATTCAATTCATTGCGGTCCCGCATATTGGAGTCTGGCTCTCGTAAAGCAAGCATCATGCGAGCAACGCGCTTAGGTTCTTTCTGCGCGATTGGCAACAGCCACTGATTTTTCCATTCGACACTTGGACTCTCCAGTAAGACCCATCCAAGCTTGGCGTCCGTAAGCGCATCGATGATTTTTGGCAGCTCGTTTGGCTCAACCCTCTGAAGGAGCTGTACCAACGCTGAAGTGCCCAGCCCATTCATTTCAACTTCGGAAATACGGCGGTCGTGATCTAAGTCAACAGAAGCCATTGAGCGCTGCTGGGCGGGCGTCAGGGGGGTCATCAGTGTCTTAACCACCGGGAAAGCTGCCCCAGCAACTAGGGCTCCACAGTAAACTACGATGGCTCCACGGCTACGCCACAGAGGAGTGGGAGAATCGTTTCCTGCCCAACTTGTTGGAAGACTTAGGAAAAACACCAAGAGGACTGTCGTCGATAGTGAGAGGCGTATCTTCATAAAATTGCCGCACCGTACCAGAATCGTTTTGCACGATCCAGTGCACACAATCCCCGGTACTTTTACAGGACGGACGACCTCGTAGCGCCACTCAAATCTGAGGCGAGAACGCTTTTCGGGTTGCCCTGCGCTTATCTCGAATGGCGAGCAACACTCGCAACGCCACGGAACTAATTACAAACACACCACCGGTTATGACCTGCAATGAGAGAATGCGCTCGCCCCAAAGGACTCCCAGTGCGATAGCGACAATGGGGCAGACAAACGCGTAAGTGCCTACAACTTGCGGATCCCAGCTCGTAATCAAGTACGCGAATATGGTGTAACCAAGCAGCGATCCAAAAGTTGTTAGATACAGCACGCCCAAAATCGACGAGAGACTTGTAATCGAGGGATCCCATCCGCCGAAGATCAGCGATTCTCCCAATCCTAAGATTAAGAGCAGCAAGCCGCCACCCAACATCTGAAACGTCGCGCTGACGAGAACATCACTCGGCATTTTTACTGATCGCCCCCAGAGCGAGCCAACTGCCCAGAAAAGCGGACAACCAACCAGCAAGCACCATTCAAAAACACTCAGTGCCGAACCGCGGAATTCATTACCTGCACTTAAGACTAACGCCGTGCCGGTAAATCCCACTAATAGCAAGCAACTATCGCGCAGACTCGGCACCTTTCTCTCAAAAGCTACGGCGTTAAACAAAAGCAGAAACAGCGGCATGCAGGTAAAGGCAATTGCGACGATGCCTGAGTCGACGGTAGTTTCGGCATAAATCATCGCGCCATTCGAAATCCCCGCCGTGAGCACTCCCATAACCAGAGCGTTTCTGACTTCCCGCGACTGCGCTTTCAGGCGAGCTTTAATCTGGAGGACGGCCAACATAATGGCGCCCGCAATCACGTAGCGACACGCGCCGACAAAAAAAGGCGGAATAGTCTCTACCGCCACACGAATGCCGAGGTATGTCGCGCCCCAGAGGAGATAGAGCGTTACGAGCAATGGAACAGCGAATCTAGGTGGATTCATGGTGCAGATCCATAGCAGATCGCATCTCCCTGCGCTCGGATTATTGCGAAGAGCCCTTTCGGTGTGGCAGTATTTTGGCAGATTGAAATACCAACTCCGCGACTACCAACAAACTGCTGTCGACAACGTCGTTAAATATTTTCGCAAAAGTAAGGAACCCGCAGTCGTTGTACTGCCCACTGGCTCAGGTAAGAGCCTGGTGATCGCAGAGCTAGCCCGCATCGCGAAGGGGCGAGTGCTGATTCTGGCGCACGTCAAAGAGTTGGTTGAGCAAAACCACGAGAAGTACACAAGCTATGGGCTCTCGGCCGGAATTTTTTCAGCAAGCCTAGGAAAAAAGGATAAACACGAGAAGGCTATTTTCGGCAGTGTGCAATCCATAGCGCGCGCGCCGGATGAGTTCTTTGCCGATTTCTCGCTGCTGGTTATCGACGAATGCCATCGCGTGGCCGATGACAGTGATACGCAATACCAAGAGGTCATCGCCAAGCTAAGAGAACGCAATCCAGAGCTCCGCATTCTCGGCCTAACCGCAACCCCTTACCGAATGGGCCTGGGTTGGATCTATGAGCGATCGCAGAGCGGTGAGTTAAAAGCGGAGCAGTCGCGATTCTTCAAGCAGTGCGTTTTTGATCTTCCTCTCACTTACATGATCAAGCATCGGTATCTCACCGTGCCGGTCAAAGTGGATATTCCCGTCACGAGCTACGATTTCTCGGAACTAGCGGAGGAAGATCGCTTCTACACGGCAGCAGAAGTAGAAGAGATCCTCAAGAACCAGAAGCAGCTCACGCCGCTGATTATCAATAATATCGTCGACATTACAGAGCGATATCACCGCAAGGGCGTGATGATATTCAGCGCATCAGTGCGGCATGCCGAAGAAATCCTCGCTTGCCTGCCACAGGGCCAAGCACGACTCGTGGTGGGGGATACGTCGATGGCCAAGCGCGATGAAATTGTCGGCGACTTCAAAGCGGGTAAGTTTAAATATCTCGTTAATGTCTCGGTGCTGACCACGGGCTTTGATGCGCCTCACGTCGACGTGATCGCCATCTTGCGTCCCACGGAATCTAATAGTCTCTATCAACAGATCGTGGGCCGAGGCTTGCGTCTGTTCCCGGATAAAAAAGATTGCTTCATTCTCGACTACACGGGAATGGGGCATGACATCTACGCGCCCGATATCAGCGAGAAGCGACCTGCTAAGGATACCGTGCCGGTGCAAGTGCCCTGTCCTGAGTGTGGCTTTGAGAATGTATTCTGGGGCTATGCGGATCCCGACGGGGTGGTGCTCGAGCATTTTGGCAGAAAATGTCGCGGGACGACGGAGGATCCGTCGACCTATCTGCTAAAGCCTTGTGGCTATCGCTTTCGGCTCAAGCTCTGTCATGTGTGCGGAGCGGAGAATGATGTCACGGCAAAGGCCTGCGAGCGATGCGACACGGCGTTGGTCGACGCAGAAGCCAAACTAAAGCAGGCGAAGCTTTCGAAAAATGCCCACGTACTCACGCCAGATCGGATCACGTTTGAGGAGAAGAAGGACAAGAACGGCAATCCCTACTTGGAGATTCGCTATTTCGATTACGACGCAAAGTACCTAAGCGAGGCCCACTTCTTCAGCAACCCCACGTCGATAAAAAAGTTTAATATCAATTTCCTGCGCTCGCACTTGCGCCGTCCGGAGCTAGCCTCAGAGTTTCGACGCCCCGGGGACGTACTCAAATACCAAGCGCTCTTCCGCCTCCCCGCCTTTGTGATCGCGAGGAAGCAAGACAAGTATTGGAGAATCACGGAAAAAGTTTTTTCAGAAGAATTGTGAGCTAGGGCCAGAAGAGAAACACAGTCAGCGCGCCACCAGCAATGGCAAGCTGGGCAGGATCCAACACGAAGTAAGGCACCACCATCAGGAGCACGGCGATTACGATGTGGCGAACACTCGAATTTTGTCGTCCATAACGGAAGGCCGCCCACGCCGTTAATCCCATGAGGATTGATGCGAGTAAATAATAGGGATCCATCATTGCCAGCATGGATCCATTCTATCTGAGCCAGCTTTCAAAAACACGGCCTAGAAGCTATCGAAGCTTTTAAGGATGGGACAATCTTCAATAGGCCGGCTTGCGATGCACGCTTCCGTCACCTTTTTCAATGTGACCTGCATTTTCTTCAGGTCCTTGATTTTCTGCTCGATTTCATCGAGTTTCTTTTCGGCACGCCGCTTCACTTCACCACAATTGGATTTTGCAGTAACCCTAATCGCTATGAGCTGAGATATTTCGCGCAGCGAGAAACCAAGCTCCTGCGCCCGCTTTATGAAATGAAGGCGCCTTAGAATATCTGCGGGGTATAGCCGATAGCCAGATTCAGTGCGAGGAGGTTTAGGAATGACGCCCTCTCGCTCGTAAAAACGAATCGCTTCGATGCCGACACCCGATAGCTTAGAAACCTGTCCGATCGTATAAGCACCGCCATCGCGTAAGTTTTTCATAGTTACATTATAAACCCTGTACCTATGTACGGGGTCAAGTCTAGGCTCATTTAATCTGCCACTTGACTCTGTAGTTACCTACAGCCTCTACACTCAGATGTAGGAGGTTCGTATGAAGACCATGCAAGGTGGATGCTTCTGCTCCGATTGCAAATGCAATCCATGCAATTGCGCAGGCGTCCAAAAAAAGTAAGCGAAGTCGCCCCGGGCTTTTTGGCCCGGGGCGCTTTTTTTTGGCAGACACACCTGCCGAAACTTTGCACCCCGCCCAAATCAGCAGTACAGTCCCAACATGATTAAGCTCTATACCCGTCCTCGTACCCGTGGCAGCCGCCCCCGCTGGATTCTCGAAGAGATTGGCGTCCCCTATGAAATGGTGCCTGTTGAATCGGGAGCCGCTAAGACCAATCCCGACTACTTAAAGATCCATCCGCTCGGCGCAGTCCCGGCAATGCAGGATGGTGATCTGACCCTCTTTGAATCGAGCGCCATCTGCTTGCATTTGGCTGAAAAATTCCCCGAGAAGAAATTGATACCGCCTCCAGCTAGCAAGGATCGCGCGCACTGTTATCAGTGGATTGCCTTTGTGCTGACGACGGTCGAGCCGCCGGCCTTTACTTATTTCCTTCACACAGTGCGATACGACGAGGCACGCCGCAATCCAGCGATGGCGGCAGAGGCTAAGGAAAAAATCCAAGTCTCATTGGATGTGCTGGCTAGCGCAGTAGAGGGAAAGGAATTTCTTGTTGGCGATCATTTGACGGTTGCGGACGTAATCGCAAGCTCCGTCGTCAACTGGGCACTCGCAATGAAAATGTCGGAAGCCAATCCGACCCTAAATGGCTATTTGTCGAAACTGAAGGAGCGCCCGGCTTTCAAGCGATCGATCGCCTAGTCGTTGCCGGCATCAGCCGAATTGAAATATAGCCAAAGGCTTACTATGCTAAGCAATCTACTCCGCTGTTTTTATAAAGGGTGCTTATGAAGCAATCATCTTATCGTCTATACATGGCAGGCTTTGTCGCGACTTTTGCGATGTCTATTTTAATGTATCCGTCTGCCGCGATACGCATTCCGGAGTTTAATTATGCATCTCTTCTGAGCTCCCTTCTCGGCGGGGTTGGGTGGTGGTTTGGTTTTTTAGTGCAGTCGCTGATCGGGATTTTTGTTTTGCCGACGGTATACCGTCTCGTATTTCCCTACCTACCGGGCGAGTTCATCGTACGAGGGCTTATTTTCACTTTGCTGCTTTTGGTTACTGCGATGGCGGTTGCGTCACCCTTAATGGGATTCGGTTTTTTTGGCTCCGCACACTCGAGCCCCCCGCTGGTCTGGCTTGCGCTGGGAATAGTGCACTTAACTTACGGGCTTTTGCTCGCTGCTATCGCCGGCAAGAAGCCCTAAATCACTCGTACTCGAAGACCATATCTCCGCGAAGGTCTGCCCATTTTTCGCCGATTTTTTTTCTCACCAACGACCGCCCCGCAATGCGTAAGGTGCGGCGATTTTGCCGATCAAAAGTCAGCTCGACGGGTTCCACTACCATGCGAACCATGCGATTACTTGGTTTGAATAAAACTTTGACTCCATCGAGGCCGTTGAATTTCACCTCTGGTCCCTTCACCAATCGAAAAGAGAAACTTTCTAGCCGCTCGGC
>JALHPX010000178.1 GCA_022842225.1 bacterium | reverse complement strand
TCCACTCCGTTTTACGCCGAAAGCGGCGGACAAGCCGGCGACAATGGGAGTGGTGCCGCGGAAGGCGTGAGCTTTTTTGTGGGCAGCACTTTTAAATCGGGCCGGCATTTCGTGCACCCGATTGAGGTCAAAGCCGGCACTGTAAAAAAAGGCGGCCCGTATCAGCTCGCGGTTAATGCGCGCAACCGCGAACGCACGGCGATTAATCACACCACCACTCACTTGCTGCACGCAGCTCTGAGGAAAGTTTTAGGCGACCGGGTGAAACAGGCCGGTTCTCTGGTGCAACCTGACAAATTGCGATTTGATTTCACCCACTCCAAGGGCATGACCCCGGACGAGATCGACCAGGTCGAGAAGCTGGTGAATCAAACGATCCAGAGAGGCGATCCGGTCAGCAGCACCGAGATGGAATACAACGACGCCATCAAAGCCGGAGCATTAGCGTTTTTCGACGAGAAATACGGCGATAAAGTGCGTGTTATCCGCGTGGGCGGCGACGACGCTTTTAGCGTGGAGCTTTGCGGCGGCACGCATTTGAAGAATGTCGGAACCGCGATGTTCTTCAAGATTACCTCTGAATCAAGCGTTGCCAGTGGCGTACGCCGTATCGAAGGCGTTACTGAACTAGGCGCTGTGGAGTACTTGCAGCAAAAGGCCCGCATCACCGACGAATTAGAGCGCCTACTCGCTACGCGCGATGTCTTTGCCAAAGTCTCTCAAATGCAAACGGAGATGAAGAAATTGCAGAAGGAGAATGAACGTCTGCAATTTATGGCAGCGCAAGGCGCGAGCCAAGGCGATAGCGGCGGCAGGCTTTGGGAGAAGAAAAAAGACGTCGGCGGGATTCAATTGGTTGCCGAAAAACTCACGGGCGTAAATCCCAAGGTCTTGCGCGAGCTGGTGGATCAGGCCCGTGATAAACTAGGCAACAAAGCCGTAGTCGCTCTGGCAACGGAGTCCGAAGGCAAAGTGGCGGTATGCGTTGGGGTCTCAAAGGATATCGTCGGCAAAGTACACGCGGGACAATTGGTCCAAGCTATGGCTAAGGCACTCGGCGGTTCCGGTGGCGGCAGACCCGATTTTGCTCAGGCAGGCGGCTCCGACATTTCTAAACTCGGTGACGCCTTTAGCGTGCTCGAACAGGCTCTGGCAGCTTCCAAAGCTTAACAGCCAAGGAAATAGGGAACAGCAACATGGATACGCTAGATAGATATCTCGTCCGAGAATACTTGGTGTATTTCGCGCTCGTGCTCTTCGGGCTGGTGGTGCTGTACCTCGGCATCGACTTTCTTTCCAATTTCTGGCGCTCCAACGATTCGCTGCAAAAAGTGTTTCAGCTTTATTGGTACAGGGTCCCGCGCGTGATCGAGTTATTCCTTGCGGTGGCAGCACTCTTGAGTTGCCTGCTCGTGCTCACACAGATGTCGCGACAAAACGAAGTGCTGGCACTCTATGCCAGCGGCGTTAGCACCTTGCGCATTCTCTCGACGTTTATTGCCGTAGTAGCGCTGGTCAGCACCGCTAATTTTCTCCTCTCCGATCCCTTGGGTCCTGTGATGCGCCGGAAGGAAATCCTTCTGAGTCAGGGCAAAGACCCTAGCGCGGAAGAGAACTTAAAGTCCTTTGACCGGACTGATTTTTGGTACCGGGACGGTCCACTCGTTTATAACGTCGGCCGCTTCATTCCCGATCGCAATTCGCTGGAGCGGGTGAGCACCTATACCTTCACCTCGGATTTTCATCTGGTCGAGAAGGTAGACGCACGGGAGGCTCGCTTCAAAGACGGTGTGTGGACTCTTTATGACGCCCGACGCACTTCGTACCCAAGAGCTACGCAGTTTCCCGTCTTTGAAAAATTTGCCGAGTTGCCGGGAAAAATTCCAGAGGCACCCAAGGATTTTAAGTCGCTTGAGATTATCGAAGACACGATGCGCTTAAAGGAGCTACGGCAATATATTCAGAAACACCGCAGCTTTGGTCTCGACACCACTTACCAGGAAGTGCGTTACCACGAGCGCATTGCCGCGGTTTTCACCCCGCTGATTTTTATCCTATTTGGCTTTCACTTTGCGGTGAAGCCACTCAAAAGCCACACCACGGGCCGTAGCGTTGCCTACTGTTTTCTGATTATGGTGGGGTACATGCTGGCAAGCCGGCTGGCGCTTTCCGTAGGCAAGAGCGGACATATTCCGCCGATGTTTGCCGCGTGGTCGCCCAACGTGCTTTTCCTTAGTTTTGCTAGCTTGCGTTTCATGCGAGACTAAGGCTTAAGGTCACTTCTATGCTCGATATCCTCAAATATCCTGACCCCAGGCTGAAGGAAAAATCCGTTCCGGTGGAAGTGTTTGATCTGGAGCTGCACACGCTGCTCGATGATATGGCCACGGCGATGTACCACGCCAATGGCATCGGCCTCGCGGCTCCGCAGGTCGGCAAACTCTTGCGCCTGTTCATTATCGATCTGGGCTTGCAAGAGGGTTACACACAGCGCCTGTATGAGTTTATCAATCCTAAGATCAAACACGGCGCAGGCTCGATTAGTTTTGAAGAAGGCTGCCTGAGTGTTCCGGGGGTTGCGGAAACTGTGAAACGCAAAGCGGATATCGTCGTTGAGTATCAAGATCGCCATGGCAAGCCGCAGACGATGACAACGGACGGGCTTTTAGCCGTCGCAATCCAACACGAGAATGATCACTTGGATGGCACTCTATTCGTCGACAGATTGTCTCCGCTTAAACGACGCCTGGTACAGAAGAAGTATAAGAAAGTCGTGTCCCTTTAGTTACTCCGTGCGTTTTCTTTTTATATTCGCAACGGGCATAAACGACATGGCGGTGATGGACTTCCGTAAAGCCTAGCTGCTCAATTACCTGCTGCTGCAAGTTTTCGATCCGGTCTTCGTGAAATTCCAAGATGGTTTGGCAATCCAAGCAGACAATATGATCGTGGTGACCCGCCCCCTGGAGCTCATAAATCACCTGACCGTCTTTGTCGTTGAGACTTTCCCGCAAAACTCCCGCTTCAATGAAAATCGGTAAATTGCGATAAATCGTCGCAGCACCCATGCTGGGATACAGAGCGTGCACTTTTTGAATCAGCTCCGGCCCGGTGAAATGCCCTTCGCATTGCAAAATCGCCTCGAGCAACTGGTCGCGCACCTCACTGCGATTAAGGCCTTTGCGCTTTTGGTGTTCCTCTAAAAGCCGAGCAACCGAAGCGCGTTCCTCCGGGCTAAATTCAATAGGCCCGTTGGCGCCCGTCGTAAGAGGGCGACCACAAGGAAGTTTGCGCGTTTTGGCTGGTCTGCGGCTCGAGGCCATCAGTGTTCCTTTCGCGAAAAGACCCCGGAGATTACTTTGCCGTTCTCCACGGGGGGCTTATCCACAGCTGAAATCTGTTCTGCCATCCTTTGCATCAGATGGCTGAACGATTGAAAAGACTCAAATGTGAAACGCAAAGTAGTCGGGCCCAAGTTTACTTGTACCAGCCTGTGCTGTGGACACGCCCCGCATGAAAGCTGATTGGGATCCTCTAAAAGCCAGCCTGGAGCGAACTCCACGTGAAAATGATCGTTATTCAACCCAAACCTCCTGTACTGAAATTGATAATCGTTCTCGGTTTAATTGGCATGGTACGCCGCGTTCTAGCCCAAGGATTGGGGCCTGCTAGCCGAGCGACTTTGGCCGCAACTTATGCGAAAAAGACGCATGCTTCGTTACGTTTTCATGGGCACGCCGGAATTTGCATCCGTTATTTTGGATCGGATTGCGGAAAAAATCGGTCCACCAGTGCATGTCGTTACGCAACCGGCTCGATCCAAAGGCCGCGGCCAAAAAGTCATACCCACCGCCGTTCAGGCGTTGTGCGAAACCCGCGGTTGGGGTTTCGATGCGACGGATAACGTGAACTCCGAAGAGATGCTGGCTCGCTTGCAGCAGACCAAGCCGGATCTTATTCTCGTGGCGGCGTTTGGCCAGATATTGAAAAAAGGCATTTTGGAAATGCCGTCGCGCTACTGCTTGAACGTGCATGGATCCTTGCTACCTCAATACCGCGGCGCTGCTCCTGTTCAGAGGGCGATCCTTAATGGCGACACGGAAACTGGGATTACGATCCAGCGCATGGCTCGCAAGCTAGATACCGGCGATATCTTAGTACAGAAGAAGACGCCCATATTGCCAGCCGAGACGTCGCAGATGCTTTTGGACAAGTTAAGCGCCGTTGGTGCCGAGGCGTTATTAGAGGCGGTAGAACTCATTGCCGCCGGCCGCGAAGAGTTTGTTCCTCAAGACGAAACGAAGGCCACCTACGCCGCGAAGCTCGATAAGCAAGAAGCGAAAATCGACTGGAATCGCAGCGCAACCGAAATTGAGCGCCAGATTTACGGACTGCAACCCTGGCCTAATGCAGAGACGGTTCTAGGAAAAGATAGGTTGCAGATTTTCAAAGCTGAAGCACTTGCTGAGAAGTCGACAAAGACTCCTGGCGAGTTGATCACGGATCATAAATCCCATTTGAAAGTGAGCTGTGGCGAAGGGGTGCTCGCGTTGACAGAGATTCAGCTGGAGAATAGAAAGAGGCTCGTTGTCGTCGATTTTTTGAGGGGATACCGAGGGAACTTTCCTTTCTCCAAACTATCATGAAACAAATTAAGCACCGCACATTGATCGCCCCCTCTCTTCTCGCAGCGGACCTGACAAATCTGCGAACCGAAGTTGAAAAAGTCGAAGACGCCGGTGCAGATGTTTTGCATGTCGACGTGATGGACGGACATTTTGTTCCCAATCTCACTTTTGGATTGCCGGTCATCGCCGCGATTAAAAAATATACCGGGCTGCCTATTGATGCCCATTTGATGATCACGAATGCCGATGCGTACATCGATGCCTACGCCAAAGCGGGTTGCAGCTGGCTCAGTGTGCATGTGGAAGCCTGCCCTCATTTGCACCGCACCACCCAACACATTCGCCAAAACGGCATGAAGGCCGGCGTCGCCATTAATCCCGGTACACCGCTCGGCGCTCTCGACGCTATTTTAGACCATGTCGATTTTATTTTAGTGATGACTGTTAATCCTGGCTTTGGGGGCCAGAATTTCATCGCGGGCTCTTGGGAACGCATCGCAGAACTCAAGAAGAAGATTGGCGATCGCCCGGTGAAAATCGAAGTCGATGGCGGCATCAAGGCATCGAATGCAAAGGAAGCAGTCGCTGCCGGAGCAGAAATTTTGGTAGTGGGTACGGGGTTGTTTGGTGAAAAAGATTACCTTGCGACCGTGAAGAAACTTCGCGGAGATAATGGATGAATCCCATCGTTCTCGATGGCAATAGTTTAAGTCTCGAAAAATTTCGCTCGATTGTTTTGGACCGCCAGCCGGTGAGTCTAGCTGACTCCTCCCGGGCGCGCCTTCTCAAGACTCGGCATTTTATCGACGAGGCAGCGCAGCGCTCCGAACGCGTTTACAGCGTCAACACGGGCTTTGGCATCTTAAGCAAAGTCACTATTCCCAAAGATAAGCTATTACAGCTTCAGCTCAATATTGTGCGCAGCCATTGCGCCGGTGTCGGCGAATTGCATTCTGAAGACGAGAGCCGCGCTATTTTGCTTTTGCGCACCAACGTACTCGCTAAGGGCTATTCGGGCGTGCGCGCGGAATTGGTCGACCTTTTGGTGGGCATGCTCAATCACCGCATCCATCCCGTCATTCCCAACAAGGGAAGCGTCGGCGCGAGTGGGGACTTAGCTCCGCTTGCGCACGTTGCCACTGTATTAATTGGCGAAGGCGAGGCTTTTATCGACGGTAAACGAATGTCAGGTGCGGCTGCACTAAAACAGTGCGGTCTCAAGCCCGTTGTATTGCAGCCAAAAGAAGGCCTGGCGCTTATCAATGGCACGCAGCAGATGACCGGCTGGGGCGCACTGCTGCTCTTGAAAGCCGAAGAGCTGATGAATTTGGCGGATCTGATCTGCACGACGAGCTTAGAAGGCGTGTTGGGCAGCTGGCACCCGTTTGAAGCGTGGGTACAAGAAACGCGCGCGTACGTGGGGCAGAAGCGCTCCGCCGAACTTTTGCGCAGCTTCATGAAGAACAGCGAGATTTGGAAGAGCCACGAAAAGTGCGATCGGGTGCAGGATCCTTACTCGTTCCGCTGCGCGCCTCAGGTCCACGGCGCCGTTCGCGATCTTCTGGGCTTTGTGAGAAACCAAATCACGGTGGAAATGAATTCGGCGACCGATAATCCGCTCGTCCATCCTGACACCGGCGAAATTGTTTCCAATGGTAATTTTCACGGCCAGCCGATTGCTTTTGCTCTCGATATTCTAGGAATGGCGCTTTCGGAAATTTCGAGTCTTTCCGAGCGGCGCACGGCCAAACTCATGGATCCTAGCTTCAGTGATCTGCCGGCATTCTTAATTAAAAACGAAGGCCTCAATTCTGGCCTGATGATGGCGCAGGTCACGGCTGCGGCGCTGGTCTCCGAGAACAAACAGCGGGCCTATCCGGCGAGCGTGGACTCGATCCCGACATCGGCCAACCAGGAAGATCATGTGTCGATGGCCACGCACGGCGCGCGCCGCCTGCTGGCGATGGCGG
>JALHPX010000177.1 GCA_022842225.1 bacterium | reverse complement strand
GGGAACTGGCAGCTCTTTCAGATAGGTCGGGTAGTGCTTGGCCAGTTGATTGAGGTTCCACTCGGTGGGCGGAAACTTTGAGTAGTAGCTCCGGATGCACTCCAATGTGAGGGATTCGGGGGCTACCTTTTCCACGCGCGTGTACATCAAGCGAATGGCATCTTGGTAGTGATCCCAAATAAAGCGCCGATAGGTTTTTAAGCGGTCTAACGAAACACCAAGTTCCTGTGCCACGGATTCGGTGGGGCCTGAACCACTGAGAATCGTTTTCCATTTTTCGAGGTAGCTCTCTAGCTTCATGCGAATACCTCGTCGACAATCGCGCGGGCGCGGTCGGCCTCTGCCAGTACCCGTTCGAACTCCGGTAGATTATTGTCCCACTCAATCAGAGTCGCGACTTTGCGGCCCGCCAACTCTAAAAATCGTCGATAAAGTGCCCAAACCGGTTCACAAACGGGTGCGCCGTGGGTGTCGATAACAAGCGCCCCTTTTGCGGAGTGCCCGGCTAAATGCACCTGCACCACGCGATCGAGTGGCAGCTGTCGCAGGTACTGATCGCAATCCCAACCATGGTTAAGTGAATTCACGTAGATATTATTTATATCCAAAAGCATCAGGCACTCGGAGCGTTGAACGATCTGGCTGTAGAATTCTGTATCGCTGAGCGGCCAGTCGGCGCTTTCAACGTAGGCGCTGACGTTTTCCAAAGCAAACGGCCGGCCGATGAAAGCGCGCGCCTTTTGAATGCGGCTTACTACATGATCGACAGTCTCTTCTGTGCGAGGCAAGGGAAGCAAATCGTGAAAGCAATGCCCGCCGTAACTGCTAAAGCAAAGGTGATCGGAGAACCAAGGGGGGGTCAGCTCGTCGACCAACGCTTTTAATTTTTTAAGATAATCCTCGGGCACGGCATCGGTGGAGCCCAAATTCAAACCGACACCATGAGTGACAACGGGCCAGCGAGCAGCGGCTTGACGGGCGACCGCGCGCGAGCGTCCGCCGTAGCTCATAAAATTCTCGCTAATCAGCTCAAGCCAATCCACGCGGCGCGTGCTTTCAAACAAGACAGAAAAGTGGGGCCGGCGCAGACCTATGCCCACTCCCATTGCTGCGCTGGCTGCTAAGGCCTTCTGATTCACCTCAAGGACTCCTTAAAACGAGATAACCAAAAAAAACGGCGCCTGTCACAGGGACAGCGCGCCGTTGAATTCCCCTTCGGGGAAAGGCTTATTCTTTGTTGCTGCAGGTGCCTTCTTTACCGCCGCACTCGTGGTCTGCTGCTTTAGCGTCTTTGTCAGCAGCCTTAGTGTCTTTGTGTTCTTTAGTTGCTTTGGTTGCCTTAGTGGTCGTGGTGGTTTCTTTCTTTGTTTTGTCTGCTGCTTTGTTTGCAAAGCTAGCGACACCCAAAGTCATCGCACCGGCCATGACAGAAGCTAGAACTGTGTTGAATGTTTTCTTATCCATTTGTGTTTCTCCTTTTTGCTAAAAAACTAGGTAATCAAAAAAAACGGCGCATGTCACAAAAACATTGCGCCGTTAAATGTACTATTGAAAGTACGATAAAGCTGACTAGCGATTACTCGTGGTGATCGCCGTCTTTTGCTGCATCGTGGCCTTCTTTGTTTGCGCACTCGTGGTCAGCAGCTTTAGCATCTTTGTGCTCTTTAGTAGCTTTTGTGGTCTTGGTGGTCTTCGTGGTCGTTTCTTTCTTCGCAGTTTTGTCAGCTGCTTTGTTCGCGAAGCTAGCGACTCCGACAGTCATCGCACCGGCCATAACAGAAGCTAGAATTGTGTTGAACGTTTTCTTTTCCATGGTGTTTCTCCTTTTTTGCATCGGAACCCCCCGGGTCCCGAATTCGCTTAAAGCTTAGATTGATCGCTGGCCATTAAATCCGCAGTGATAGCGGCAACTTTTCCAACCTTTAAACCGATTAGTTCTTTCGCCTTCGAATCACTCTGCGCGATTCCGTAGTCTGGAAGGCTCAATTGGAAATCTGCTTTTACGCGCACCAGATTGCCAGGCAGGCGTTTTGCGGTGGTTTCATCAGCAGGAAAGTGGCGGAAAGTTAATTTCACTTTTTCCTTTTTCGTCACTCCATGCACTTTGAATTCGCCATCTACTTCTGTCGTTACTTCCGAATTTTTCCAGAGATTCTCAGAAACGGCTGCGTCCTTGATGGTTAATTCGATAGTGGGGTTTTTGGCTGCGTTCAGCCATTTGTCGTTTTGCAGGTGCTCATCGCGCTTAGCGATCCCTGTCTTAAGAGAGCTGACAGGGACCGTGAAGTTCGCGCTGAACTTTGCTTTATCAAAACTGAATTTGCCTTTTACGGTGTTGGTGACGCCGTTAATCACTTCAAACGGAGCATCGAGAACAAATCGAACCGTATCGCGCCCGCCCGGATCGTTTACTACGAATTCTTTTTTCTCATCTTTGGCAAACGTGGAGGTGGAGAAACTAACCGTTAGAACTAACGCGATGAAGAAACGCAAATCTTACTCCCCGAAATAAATGAGCTACTAATGTAAACCCTTTTTTTCTTTTGCAAAACTCTAAATCATTTAGTTTTCGTGAGGAAGGGCAAAGGTGGATTTTTTCCGCTGGCCCACCGTCCCATAAATTGTAATGCTTCTTGCTTAAGCTTCTCTTCGCTACCGCTATTGATCACCAAAGTTGCAGGTCGATAACCTGCGATATCATGCGGCTCTTGCGTCCCGAGCCAAGCTTTGCGTTCGGACTCGTTCCAATCTGGATTGCGAGTTTGGAGACGGGCAAGTTTAAGATCTTTTGGTGCATCGACCACAATGAGTTCATTAAATTGCTCCGCGTAACCGGTTTGCAGGAAAAGCGAACCTTCACACACGACAAGCGAAGTGCCCGAGCGTTCTAACTGCGCGCACTTTTGTTCGAAAACCTCGCGCATTCTGCTGTGCATTAGGTTTTCGTACCAGCGTTTCTTCTCAGGGTTTTCTTGATCGCTTTTCTCAGGTGAGCATTATCTAGCATGTTATTCTTCGAGTCCCACGCCTCGGGAATGCGCTGCCGTACGCGCAATGCCAGCGCGGGATCTTCTCTTAAGCCGCGCGCAATTTGATCCATGTCGAGAACGGCAACACCATTTTCTGAGAAAAATCGCGCGAGCGTGCTTTTGCCCGTGGCGATTTGTCCGGTGAGTGCCACGCGGTAGATGGGGCTGCGCCCAAAACCGATGATAAACAACAGCAACAATACCGCCCAACCAATGGCGGCAAGGACAAGCCCCGTGCGCACAAGTGGATCTTCAAACCTCAACTCTCCGGCAAGTTGGGCCCCCTTCGGCGCCAGCGCCAACCGCTCTCCGGGACGCGAGACGATCGTGGCCGGACTGCCACTCCATTTCCAATACGGCGAATGATTGAGATTAAATCGAACGACTTGGCCAGCCACTGTGCTGGCTTGGATTTGGGCGTGGCTCCAATCTTTCCATTTATTGTGAGAGTCCTTTGCACCTTCCGTTTGGAGCAGGCTGCCGGGATGGAGATCGCGTGCTTGCGCGATTTCCATATTGGGAACGCATTCGATAGCGCCTACATCCGCCTGCACCGCGCGCAGGGGCCGATTGAGATCCTCAATATTCTGCTGCGTGAAGTCCACGCCGTATTGCCGGGGAAATCCCAGCGAACTCTCCTGACCTACGACCGTTTTTCCCAAGTGATAAAAACAAAAAACAACGAGCGGCAGTACACCCAATACCCAGACCGCCAGGCGTTTAGAGTTCCCTCCCAAGCGAAAGCCTCCCGCGCTGAGAAGAATAAAGAATACAAACGCGCCAAACCAAAATCGCACGGGCACGCGAATGCTGGAAAATCCAGGCCAGATGCCTTCAAACCAACTAAACGGGGAGAGCAGTGCAAATTCGTGGCGTCGAAATCCGAGGCCGAGCAGGAAGCAGAAAAATGCCATGCCTGCCAGCGCTTGCCATTCGGGTTTGCGCGGACTGCGCGCAATTCCCACAAGTGCGAAAAGAAAAGCCACGGGCCCAATGAAGAGAGTGGCTTCATGCGGCAGGTAGAGAAAATCTCCGTACAGCGCTTTGGGAATGGTTTTAAGCGGCAAAATCAAGTTGGAAAAAAACGCGTACGTCGGAGCCCAGACAAACGCGTGCTCTCTCGCGCGTGGAAAGCGTGTGAAGAAATCCATCGCCGGCAGCGCGGATGCCGATTGCACCAACCCTGAGAGGCAGGTGGCGGCAACAAGCAACAGCAATGGTCGCATCGATCGGCGCAAGATCGAACGCAGGATGGCTTCTACTAACAGCGGCAAGAGTCCATAGACGACAAAGTTAGGTTTATAGAGTCCGGCGTAAACAAAAACAGCGGCGTAAATAGCGTAGAAGCGATAAGCGCGTTGTCCCCGAGAATCACAAGCGCGGTAAGAAAGGTAAAACATCCACGGGTAGAGAAAGTAGAAATCAAGAGTGACGTGGCCGACAAGAAATTTGGCAACAACGGCACCGCCCGCGGTATAGAGCAGGGCCCCCCACGCTACTTGCTCATTAGTTAATCCATACCAACGCAGCCAACGAATCAGCCCCACGGTGCCCAGGAAAAACACGACAAGCATCTCGAGTCGTAACGCCCACACGGGTCCCAGTGCGCCGACTAACCATAAAATCGGGTGGTAAACGGGCGTTTGAGGATCCGCTGCCAAAGTGCGGCCGCCACAGAGATAAGGATTAAAGCCCGCCACCCACTGCATGGAATGCGTCTGACCCCACTGCCAAAAGCGATAAGCGATTTCGTAATAGGCAGAAAGATGGTTGTAATCGTAGGGGCCTATTTGAAAGCCCAGCACCCCGCTTGTAACGAGATAAGCCATTAGAACCGCGCCAAGGGCTAGGCGCAGGGGTAAGGGAACCGAATTTCCAAACACGTAAGCGAGCTGATTTCGGATGGCTTTCACGTTAGATGTCATTTAACTATGGGTTGGTGCCTTTTCACTACGACATTCTTTTTGCAGGAGCTGGGTTGTCGGCGGGGCTATCGGCTATTTTGCTGAGGAAACGCCAGCCCCACTTGCGCATCGGGTTAGTTGATGCTGCCGATTTAACCCAGAAACAAAGTCCGACTTGGTCTTTCCATGGCAGCGACTTAACGGCGGAGCAAAGAGCGGTAATCCAACCCTGTCTTTCAGCGAAATGGCCGGCGTACGAGGTTCATTTTCCAGAGTATAAACGCGTTTTGGACTTGGAGTACGCCTCAGTGCGGGCGGCGGATTTTTTTGCCCATCTTAAGAGTCTGATGGGCGCTGACTTGCGGGATCGGTGCGAAATTGCCGACGTGCGGTCTAACGCAGTTGTTTTGGCCGATGGCTCGTCGATAACGGCGCAGGTTGTGGTGGATGCGCGCGGCTGGTCGCGGGCGACAAACCACGACAAAGGTACCGTGGGGTACCAAAAATTCTTCGGAATGGACCTGCGGCTCAAGGCTCCACACGGGCTTAAGCACCCGCGCGTGATGGATGCGAGTATTGCGCAGGTGGATGGTTTTCGGTTTTTCTACGTACTGCCGTGGACAGCGGATTCGCTGCTGATTGAGGACACGCGTTACACGCTCGATCCGCTCATTGATAAGGAGCAAATGCGGCGTGAGATTGCCACTTATGCCGAGGCCCAGGGTTGGCAGGTCGCGGAAGTGGAACGCGAAGAGCAGGGCTGTTTGCCTATCCCGTTCCGACCGACGGCCTTGCCCACGACGGCCTCCCTTGCTTGGGGAGTGCGGGCCGGCGCGTTTCACCCCACTACGGGGTACTCCTTTGTTTTTGCTATGGAGGCGGCGGATTGGATTTCCCGCGTGCCCATGGCCGCTGATTTTGGCGAGCGCGTCCGGCATTTGCAGAGTCAGATGGCACGTCGGCAGCGTTTTTTTTATTGGATTAACCGCATGATGTTCTGGGAACAGCCCGGGCGGCGCTACAAATTACTGCAGCGCTTTTACCGCTTGCCGGAAGGTACGGTTGCGCGGTTCTATTCCGCCAGGTTCGGGCCTTTGGATTATCTTAGGTTTTTTGGCGGCAAGCCGCCCATCCCGACAACCAAGGCGCTTAGTATTTTTCCGAACCATAAAAAGGTGCAATTCGAACATGGCTGTTGAACTACCCAACATGGAATCAGTGCGGGCTATGCTCGACTTACGTTGGGCGGGCACTGAGCCCGTCAGTAAGCCCGTTCTTGCTCGCTACCTGGGCCAAAGTTTACTGATACCGCTTTCTGATTTCCTGGGGCGCTCGGGCAAGCAACTGCGTGCGCGCCTAGTGGAGCTAGGTGTCTCCACCTTTGAAGATCAAAGTGTGCAGCGCTCGGCGGAGAGATCAGAACGTCTGCGCATCGTGAGTGCTGCATTGGAGAGTGTGCATGCAGGCTCGATGGTTATCGACGATATTGAGGATGAGAGTCTGCTTCGGCGAGGCCAGCCAACGCTCCACCGCCGTTTTGGCATTGCGAAAGCGTTAAACGCTGGCAACTGGCTTTATTTTTTTCCGCTCGAGCAAATTCGGCAGATGCACTTGCCGGCCGACCTGGAGAACACCGTATTTCGCTTGTTTCATACTTCGCTTTTGCGGGCCCATTTTGGCCAAGCGCTCGATG
>JALHPX010000176.1 GCA_022842225.1 bacterium | reverse complement strand
CAACTATGTCGACGAACAGAAAGCTCAGTGGATAGCGTTGGCGCGGGAAAAACCCGATGTTTTGTTTTTGATTGGAGATACTACCTATGCCGATCAAGGGCTAAAAGGCCCGATGACACTAGCGCATCTTTGGAAGCGGCATAGTGAGACGCGCGCTAGCCTGCATCTTTTTCAGCTCCCAAAGCTTATTCCGATCTTTGCACTCTGGGATGATCATGACTTTGGTCAGAACGACGGGACTAGCGATTTTCTCCTAAAGGAAGGTTCGCGCGAAATCTTTTTGGCTTTTTTTGGCAACCCTACGTATCCGGGGCAGCTGGAACGTGGTCCTGGGGTGAGCTTTCGGTTTGAAGCGTTTGGTCAGGCTTTTTTCTTTTTAGACGGTCGCTATTTTCGTAGCCCGCCCGAGAAGATAGTGGGGGCGCTTGCGCAACATTTTGGCCGAGACACAGAGGCATGGCTTTTCTCCTCCTTGGATAGCCGCACGCCCTCTTGGCTCATTAGTGGCGATCAGTTTTTTGGTGGGCATCAGCGGTTCGAGTCTTACGAGGGCAGTCACCCGACGAGTTTTGCGAGGTTCCTGCAACGGCTGAAGCAAAGGGCGAGTCCCATTGTCTTTCTAAGCGGCGATCGCCATCTATCGGAAGTCATGCGGATAGAAGCATCGGTATTGGGATTTCAAACCTACGAGTTTACGTCGAGCGCGATCCACGCCAAGACTTTCCCTGGATCGTTTTCGCTCGATCCCAATCCGAGACAAATTGCGGGCCGAGACGGCGAAATGAATTTCATGACCCTCAAAACGTCTGTGGCGGGCAAATGGGAAGTGGATGTGCGGGCCTTTGGTCGGCGCGGTCGCTCTCTTTATAGCTTAGAAGTCGCGCCGGCAGATCCTGCCACTCGCGTACCGGAGAAGTAATGAATAAATCACGTCGCGAAGTTTGGGGATGGTGTCTTTTTGACGTCGCGAATTCGAGTTATACGACGCTGATCATTACCGTCGCTTACGGAGTTATTTTTTCAAAACTAGTCGTGGGTCCCGATGCCGACGGCTCTTTTCGCATGGGCAACGCGCTGTGGGCCTGGGCGCTATCTATCTCCTGGGGTGTGGTTGCTGTAGCAGGCCCGCTGCTGGGCGGGTTGTCCGATCGCAAAGCGATTCGTAAAAAGTTGCTGGCAGCTTCTGTCGCTCTCTGTGTACTGGCTAGTTTTCTCTTGAAGTACTGCGGTCCCGGCGATGTTTGGCCTGCGCTTTTTCTTATCTGCATTTCGAATATCGGTTACGCGCTTTCTGAGAACTTTATTTCTGCTTTTCTCCCTCACGTTGTTTCCAAACAAGAAACGGGACGCATTAGCGGGCTGTCGTGGGGCATTGGTTATCTGGGTGGCCTGGCATCTGTGATCCTAGCCCAGCTCCTTACGGGGTTGGATTACCATTTGGAGAACTGGGATCGTCTCAGCCTGATAGGTCCTATAGTTGCCGTGTTTTTTGCCGTCGCCTCGCTGCCGTCTCTATTGTGGCTGAAAGAGCCCAGGGCGGAGGCGCGTTCGGGCCAGGATCTCCGAGTGCTGGCAGAGATTTTTTCGGCCTTAAAGAGCTCGTCGGTATTGGCCAAGGTTTTGCTCTCTTGTTTCTTCTTCCAAGGAGGAGTCGCGATCGTGATTAGTTTTACCGCCCTCTATGCGGAGCAGGAAATGGGTCTAGAGGGCAGCATGCAGGCCATGTTGTTTTTGAGTCTGCAGATCTCAGCGGCGCTGGGGGCGTTCTTTTTCGGATGGCTGCAAAGTCACTGGCAACCGTTGCGAGTCTTAAATGCCACTTTGTATCTCTGGATGGTGGCGCTCGTCGGTATTGCGCTGGTGAAGCCGATCTTTGGCACAACAGGCGCGGGTCCGTGGGTGTTTCTAGGCTTGGCGAATTTTGCCGGCCTTGGATTGGGCGCGACTCAATCCTGCGGCCGCGTTCTGGTGGCGCTGACGAGCAGCGAAGGGGAATCCGGCACGCACTTTGGACTCTGGGGCATGTCTGTAAAGCTGGCGCAGGTCGTGAGTCTCGTGCTCTTCGGAACGGTGCAGATATTTTTTCCCATTCAGCAAGCAATGCTGATGTGTCTCGTGTTTTTTGCAGTCCCCTTGATTGTGCATCGCTATATTGATCCAAAACATTTTTCTGTATCTTGAGCTATCCTAGGCGTCAGAGGTGAGGGATGCTAAGTCGACTTTTTAGCCGCAAGACCGTGGGTTGGAGAGAATGGATATCGCTTCCTGATCTGGGTGTCGATTTTATCAAAGCCAAGATTGATACCGGTGCCAAAACCTCGGTCCTTCACGCCGATAATATTCGCATTGTCCGCAAAGGGGATAAGCGCTACGTGCGTTTTGTTATCTATCCGGGCCAGCGCTCCCGCGATATCGCCACGCCGGCACGCGCACTGCTCGTCGAGAAACGCTTGGTTCGAAGTTCCTCTGGGCATTCCTCAAAGCGCCCGGTCATTCGCACCCACATCCGTATCGGCACTCAATCCTGGCCGATAGAAGTCACGTTGGTAGATAGAGATGTGATGGGTTTTCGAATGCTGCTGGGGCGCCAGGCAATCTTAAAGCGCTTTGTCGTCGATCCGGCGCATTCGTTTTTGATTGGTAAACGCCCGCCGCGGTCGATGGAAGCGGGGCTTAAAGAAGATGATACGGATACAGATATTTTCTATTAGCGAGCTTATTCCGGATCTGGCCTGCGCCATTCGTCGAGCAATGGTTTGGTCTCAATCACATCGTCGCTATTCGGTACGCGGTCGGTTTCTTCTTCAGGCCAATGCTCCGACACTCTCAAAGCATCGTTGACCAAGCTTTGGACCGAGCGCATCCCGCGAGGCGGCTCCACTCGGGCCAATTGAGAGTTCGTCAGAGTTACTAGGGGTTGCGCGGCGTTATTCTCATAGAGCCGTCGGTACCAGTAGTAATTGGCGAGAACGTATCCCACGTAATCGCGCGTCTCGCGGTAGGGAATTAAGTCGATAAACATCATCAAATCTTCCGACGGATAACGATTCGCCCAGGTAAAGACCGGGGCTTCGCCAGCGTTGTACGCAGCGACGACTAACGGCAGCTGGCCCTTCATCATGCGCTGTAATTCCGCCAGGTAGAGTGCTGAAATCTCGGCATTCACTCGGGGATTAAAGAGGTCGAGCGTAGGAGCCTTGCTAAATTTAACAGCGGTATCGGGATTTAACTGCAGTAGGCCCTGCGCATTTGCTGGCGATACGGCCTTGGGATTCAAGGTGCTTTCTTTGCGGGCAATCGCCATCAGCAGATAAGGATCGACTCGGCCGCTTTGTTCGCTCATCACTTGGAAAAAGGCGCGCGGATAAGCGATTTGAAAATTTCCAGCTGTACGCAATTGCGAGTGGTACATCAGCACGTTGGTGCCGGTGCGCACTTGCGTGTCCGGCGCGCCAAGGCCGGCTAGGTATAGCTGCACGTCGGGTTCTGGTGGACGGAATTTTGTGAGCGCCCAAGCCACTACTATCGACGAGGATTCCAGAAATCCAAATTTGCGCAGCAGCTCCGCTTGCTCGATGAGATTGTTTACGATGGGCTTCTTCGTCGATCGCTTGCGCATGGCATCGGGTGCATCGGATTGCAAGATGAGCGGGTCGACGCTGTCGGCAGCGTGCGTAACCAAAGCGTGGAACGAAAAAGGATAATTGGACTGCAATTTAGTCAGCGCCTGGCGCGCGCCACTGGCATTGCCTTGCGCCAGTCGTGCGCGGTGGAGCCAGTACGTGCTTCGGCCGGAGTAGGCATCGGTAGGATGCACTTTCTCGAGTAGCTTCTCCGCGCGATCGTATTCCTTGGTCATCAGCGCAAAGAGAGCCGCGCGGGTAACAAAATGTTCTTTATCTTTCGAACGACGAGCCGCACATTGCCCGCCTTTTTCATAGAGTGCCGAGATGCGCGGCATCACACTCTTATCGGGCAGGTAGAGCTCCAGGATGGCTGCCGTCGCCACCGCGATATTGTTAGGGCAACCCTTTTCGCGCAGGGCCCTATCGCCCAGGATATTTAGTTTATCGACGGGAAAATCGCGTAAACCAGCTAGCAGAGCCTTCACCTTAGCGCGTTTCAAACCGGCAAAACCTGTCACTTTGCCGTTTTCAATCACCGGTGTCACGGGTGTGATGTCTTTAGAGCGGATCTTGGGAGTCTGGTCGCGTTTCTTCTGCACTACCCGGAACTGATTTTCACGCAGAATGGAGAAACAAAATGGATTATCCTTGGGATGCGTTTTGCAGCTTTTTTTGAGTTCCGCTTTTTCTTCGTTTGAGAGTGTCGTATCCAGCAGCCGATTAAATTGTTCGGCCATTTTGTAGAGAGGATCTTGTTTGAGATCTTCGGCCAGCTGCGGACCCACCGTGCCATCCGAAGAAACTTGTGCGTACGGATCATTTACCTGTGATGCGCACCCGGATAAAAAGGCGCTGAGTAGGGGAGTAAAAACCAGTACTACAAGTGTTGCTGGTATGCGTTGCAAAGTGCTTCAATTGTAACAATGATGGGTATCGCCATGGGAAACATTTTTTGTATCGGTCGAAACTATTCAGAACATGCCAGGGAATTAGGCAACTCCGTACCCACGACCCCGGTCGTGTTCCTCAAGGCCTCGGCAAGTTTGGTCCGTCCAGTGCGTGGACTCTGGCAGTTGCCGCGCGACATTGGCCGCATCGATCCCGAAATTGAGTGGGTGGTTGAAATCGGTCGGGATGCCTCGTCGCTTACAGAAGCGGACGCGTTAGCCGTCGTGTCGGGTTACGCGGTGGGTTTAGATGTGACGGCGCGAGATTTACAGTCGGAAGCGAAGTCCAAGGGACTGCCTTGGTTGGCGTCTAAGGGGCGCAAAGGTTTTGCCCCCCTGAGCGAAGTAAAGGCCGTGGAGGCAATGGGGCATGGGCCTTTTGAGTTGGAGCTGCAGGTGAATGGGAAGGTTCGGCAAAAAGCCAGCACAGGGGAGATGATTTTCTCACTGCCGCGGATCCTGTGTTTTCTTGCGGAACTCTACGGTTTAACTAAAGGCGATTTGATTTTCACCGGCACTCCAGCCGGAGTGGGGCCGGTGGAAGTAGGTGATAAAGTAGCTGCGTTTCTCCGAGGGAAGAGCAGCCAGATTGAGTTGGCATTGCAAGTGGAGTGATAAGTGAAGCAAGAAGAAGTTCCCGTCACGACTGCCATTCGGTTCCTCCGAGCACAGAAGGCACAGTTCGAACCCTTTTTTTATCAGTATGAAGAGCGTGGCGGTACTGCTACTTCGGCGAGAGAGCTGGGTGTAGCGGAGACTGTCGTGGTAAAAACGCTAGTCATGCAAGATGATTCTAAAAAGCCACTAATTGTATTGATGCACGGCGATCGTCAGGTTTCGACCAAGCAGCTTGCGCGTATTCTCGGGGTGAAATCCATCACTGCCTGCGAGCCGGATGTAGCGAACCGGCACTCAGGTTACGTGGTGGGAGGAACTTCGCCTTTTGCCACGAAAAAAACCATGCCGGTGTACATGCAAAAAACGATCATGGAATGTCCGCAGGTTTACATCAATGGTGGTAAGCGCGGTTTTTTAGTGCGGATGTCGCCGCATGAAATCGCTAAGCTACTCAACGCGCAGTTGGTCGATGCAATGGCTTAGAAGCTGTAGTCGCCGGCGACCGATGCGATCCAGCGGTTGTATTTGTAGATCTCCGTCACGTTGGAGAGATTGTTTAGATACGTAAAATCTCCCGATAAACGAATATTCGAAGCCAGCTCGTAGCCTGCGCCCAATCCAGCGCTCACCTCGATATCATTGCGCACTCCGGCCGAGCGGGAAGGGTAGGTGATGTAGCCCAAGCCAGCGCGCAGGGTGCTGGTCCAATGATCGTTCCAATATTTCACGGTTGCGAGAGACGTGCGGGCGCCCAAGGAACGGAATTCAGTGCCGTTGGTGTACTGATACTGAAGCGAAATTTCGGCTGTCGGATTCCACCAGCCGATTTTATCTAAGCTTTGGTAGTAATTTCTCCAACGTGTTTCCCAGCCTGTCTTTAAAAGTTCCGACGATAGACTCTCTTCGTTGTAGAAAGTGTTTAGTGCCACGATCACTTCGCTGCCCACGGCTGTTTTTTCGTCCCATTCGTAACGCACGTTCGGTCCAAAAGTCGGCGAGACGCTCTGCTTGCGTAAGTTGCCAGTAGTGGAGCCCGTCGCTACAAAATTTCGCAGCACGATGCTCGCGCCGGCGCGCATGCCGTAGCGCCAAGATCCGCTGGAGCGATTGGCCCAGAGATTCAAATCGTTCAGGAAGAACTGACCGGCCTTTGCATCGGAATTAAAATTGTAGTTAATCGAACCTTGCCACATCGGAATCAGCGCAACGCCTAAGAATTCTGACTGGTAGCCTAACGAATAGCGGAAGGTCGTTGTGGGGGTGCCCTGACCTGTTGCCCCTGTGTCGACGGAAGGATTGAGCAGTACGTTGGAATCGTAGCCCGTCACCAAACCTACCGACGCAAAGAGCGCAGAAGATTGTCCGCTATCTGAAGGCATACTTAAGAGGGTATCGACGCTGGCCAGTAACTGCTTAGCTCCCTCGCGAGTTGCGGCTGCAGAAGCGGGATCGCGGCTGA
>JALHPX010000175.1 GCA_022842225.1 bacterium | reverse complement strand
GCTCTTCCGATCTTTGGGTATTTATTGACCCACTGGATATTTGCTTCGTTGATGGCGAGTAGCCGCTTACGAGTTGTTCTCTGCACCTTAAGCGTTTCTACGGTGACTGCCTGAAGAGTGCCAAAACACAGCTTGGCGGCGGCCAAAAACACTTCATCTGCATCTTTGAAGTAATAGACGACGTGAGAGCGCCGTACGCCTAAGGGCTTGCCAATCGATTCTAGAGTCATGCTTTCGAGGCCTTGTTCTGCGATCTGCAGAATGGCTTGCTCGACCAACGCTGCCTTTCGCCGTTCGCCTTTACCTGGCGTGGGGGCGAAAAGCTGGAAATACAACGGATTGAGATTCTCCATGCTGCGCCGCATGATAGTTAACTGCTTCGAGTAAGTCCAGGGCACCTCGGATCCTCGCGGCGGCCGTCTAGTATTTATTTTCGGGCAATGTTAAGCAGCCGCGGTGAGATGGACTTTCCAATTTTTACTGCTGTTCGGTCTAACGACAGCTTCGTTTCCCGTCCACGCTAGCGTGCGCGGTCGGATGTTCATTTGGCTAGAAGGAGAGATTTACTTACTCAAGGTGGTTTACTTGGGCGATGGGGCCCGTTCTTTGGATGGCTTAGGTTCTGCGCAGGTATTTCGCGGTGATCAGGGCTGGAGTCCAGATGATCTCGATCGCCAGTCTGACAGGGGAATTGAGATTTATGTTGCCGCTCTTCGCAAACACTATCTTCACTGGGCAAATGCGCGGGGCCTCTATAAGGCGGGGGCAGATCCGGAATTCGCTCAAGTGGCGTGGAGAAGCTGGATGCAGAGCACTCACTTTCTGGTGCTCGAAAAGCACGATCCGTCCAAGGAAATTCCCTCCTTGCCTTCCGGTGTGGCCGATATCCATTGGAGGATACCGGCTACGGTGGCAAACGAATGGGGGTTCGCGGGCGAGCCAGTAGCCGCATTTGCAGTGCAGGCGGTTCCTCATGATGGACTCACGGATTTTGAGCGGTATTTTGGAATACGCTTAGAACGTGATTTGCCAAAGCCGGCCCCCGCGACCGTGGTTCCCAATTTGTTTTGGGTACCTCACACCTACCCAGAGGATCGATACTTCGGCGGCTCCATTTGGGTGCACGGCCTATTCATTAAGAAGGAAAAAGTAAGCCAGTTCGTATTTCAATCAATGCTGCGGGCTGCGGTGGGATTGGGAGTCTTCAGTCATTCCTCGCTGGTCCCAAAGGGCCAAATTATCGATACGACAGAGGGCCCTGTGGAGGGGCCTTTATCGGTGATGCCTTCTCGCATTTATTCGTTTTGTTGGGACCCTAGAACTTCGGCGTTACACCAAGTGCACGGTTTCAAGCCTATCCCCGGACTCGTAGGACGAAAGCCTCCCACTGTTGATTACCTCGATTTTCTCCAAGTAAATACGCAAGACTTGGCCATCGAAACAGTCTTCTTGGGGCAGCAAACCGCCCAATCTTTACAACGGGACATTTTTTACATTGATAGGCTTATTCAAAATCGTCGTATGAACGAGATTAGTTGGAGTCTCGAGCATCCGCTGGAAACGGTCGCCGCCCTTCAGGAATTAATCCGATTGCCCGAAGCAGAGTTTTCAAAACGGTCGGAATACGCCGCTGAACGAGCAGCTACCGTTCCCGCTCCATGGGCTGAGTTGGAACGCTGGTTATACTCAACTGCGGCTTCTGCGCGGCAGACCCCTAGTGATCCTCTTCATTCCATCTCTCCTGAAGTGCACAAGCTTCTTCCCGGTTCTGTTGTTGTTCCAGCAGAATCATGTTCCCAAGAATTGCTGCGAAAGAAGTCACTCTGGGGATTTCGCCTCACTCCTCATGGCGGTGAATATAAGTCAGAGTAAATTTGTTTATTTAGACAAGTATAATTGACTTTAAAAACTAATAAGCATTACAAGATCCATTCAATGGGGTGGGCGTTGGGTTTCGGATTGGCTGGGGCCTTTTGCTCACAACAGTTGGAGGTGAGTAAATGAAATTCTCTATGGCAATAACATTGGGATTAATTCTTTCCGCTGGTAGCTGGGCGGCTGAGATGGTGGGGCCTTCTGGAGTTTACGAAGGCACAGGCTCGGGGGGCACTCTAGGTGGAAAACTAGAATCTTATACAACTACTGTCACTATCAAGAGCACTGATGGTGGCAAAGCCAAGGAAGTGGTTGAGGAGTGGAAAGGAAAGAATGAAAAAGGAAAAGAAGTTCGCATGACCTTCAAGTTCAACGCGAAGTTTGACCCATCCACTCGGACACTGAGTCTTTCGGAGAAAGGCGTGAAAACCGGATACGGGTTTTGCCATTCACTCGACGATGGAAATATGTGGTGCGACCAGCAGATGGTCGGCCCGGAAGGTCCAGTGCATTTGAATAAATACTACGATGCCAAAGAGGACAAAATTCATCGTATAGGCCACATGATTACGCCCAAAGGCGTAACTACATGGACGGATACGCTATCAAAAAAATAGATTGAGGAGGGGGCACTCTACATCAGTGGAGTGCTCCGGTCTGAAGCTGGTGGGCCCAGAGAGCCAGTCTAAATTCCTACGCCGTCCTGGCCGTACATATCGCGCAGGTGATGTCCGTATGCATGCGTGATGATCTTCCGCTTTAGTTTGAGCGAAGGTGTAAGCTGCCCGTTCTCAATCGAGAAATCCTCGTCGACGATGCGGAACTTCTTCAAGCTTTCGTAGCTTGCCACGGTTTCATTGAGCTTCTTCACCGACTGCGACACAAGATTCTGCACTTGTGGGCTATTCGACCACTCCGCCGGCAGGTCCATTTGCTGTTCGCGGAACCAAGCTTTGACTGCCGAATTATTCAGCGTAACCAGTGCCACCAAGTATTTCTGTTTATCGCCGTAAACCATGGCGTTGCTGATCCAGGGATTTTGCTTGAGCAAGCCTTCCAATTTTTGAGGCGCGATATTTTTACCGCCTGAGGTGACGATTAATTCTTTTTTACGATCGGTAATGCGCAGGTGTCCCGCGGCATTAAATTCGCCGATATCGCCGGTCATAAACCATTTATCAGAAGTGAAGACGGCTTCTGTGGCCTCGGCATTGTTGTAATACTCGCGAAATACCATTGGACCTCGCAGCAAGATTTCGCCATCGGCAGCAATGCGAACTTCCATTCCGGGAATGGGCAGCCCCACCGAGCCAAAGCCATAGTCGTCGAGACGATTACAAGTAATCGCTGCGGTCGTTTCCGTGAGTCCGTAGCCCTCAAGGATCGGCACTCCGGCCGCAAAGAAAAACCGCGTGAGTTCTGCCGCCATCGGCGCGCCGCCCGTGATAGCTACGCGCATTTGCCCGCCAAACTTCTGGCGGATTTTTGAAAACACAATCGCGTCGGCCGCGCGGAACTTCACCGCTAGTTTTAGCGGGATGGCTTTACGTGCCGCTTTCAAGTCAGCGTATTCCCGGCCCACATCCAGCGACCAGTAGAACAAGCGCTTTTGAAAAGCTGGCAGCTTCTCCGCCTCCGCCAGAATCTTTGAGTAAATTTTTTCGTAAATGCGCGGCACACTCGCCAAGAACGTAGGCTTCGCTTCCAACATGTCGGCGGGCATGGTGCTGATGTTTTCCGCAAAAGCGATCGTCATGCCGGTGTAAAGACCCATGAAACTCTCGACACGTCCCAAGACGTGCGCAAACGGCAAGAACGCCAGCGACGTATCGTGCTGGGTGATTTTTACAAGCGCTGCGGTCCCACGCAGCTCCGACGTAAAACACGAGTGCAACAATACCGCACCCTTCGGCTGGCCCGTTGTGCCCGACGTGTACACAATCGACGCGGGTGCGTCTGGCTCGACGGCCAGAGCGCTGCGACGGAAATGGTTTTCTTCGTCGGGGGTTATTGGGCCTGACGTTACTGTTTCAAAATTAAAGACGGGAGTTGCGGGGCCATCCCACGGTTTTTTGTCGGGAGCTTGGAAATAGATCACGGGTACGGCTCGGCCGGTGCGCTGAAAAACCTCGGCTAATTTTTTTGCTAGATTCGAATCCTCGACAAAAACAACTTTTACGCCGGAATGCGTGTAGACGTATTCGATCTCTTCCACCGAGGCGGATTGATAAATCGGAACGGTGATCGCTCCCAATCCCAGCGTCGCAAAATCCGCAAGGGACCATTCCAGTTTGCTTCCTGAGAGAATGCCCACGCGATCCGCAGGTTGCACCCCTTGCTCGTGCAGGAATGCACTAAGCTTTACTACTTTGCGATAAACCTGATCCCAAGAAACGGGCCGGTACTGGCCACCAGTTTTCACCAGATACGCGCGCTGATCGCGCTGGATATCCACTCGGCGTAATAGAAATTCCGGAATCGATTTGCCATCCACGTAAAGTGGCGGTGCTAAATTCGAATGATCTTTGCCTTGAGTGAATCCCATCATCATTGTCCCTATCCCCCGAGTCGACCCATTAAAAGATACTCAAACGAGTACCACCTTCAGGGTGCGCCCTCAACATTGTCGGCATTTCGCTTGCACCGTTGATTCCATAAGGAATCGCGATGAGCCAGGAAGAATGGGTCCGTTTGTTGTGCGGTGCACTGTGTGCAGGAGTCGGAGCACTGCTTGCTAGCTTTGGTCTGCTGCTCCATTTTTCACTCGAGAGGCGGCGATTGCCGGCGTGGGCGCGGCAGGTGCGCAGGGCATGGCCACTCGCGCTTTTGGCATCTGGTGGGGCCGGAGCCGCCGTCGCCCTAGTGACGGGGAGTTTCGTTT
This sequence comes from bacterium, assembly GCA_022842225.1. Classification (GTDB taxonomy): domain Bacteria; phylum Bdellovibrionota; class FAC87; order UBA2466; family UBA2466; genus JALHPX01. Next base: position 1,956 of record JALHPX010000175.1, on the reverse strand, counting down.
TTAGTTGGGTGGGACTGCTTTTTGTACCTTGGAGTTTTTCTTTGGTGCGGCAGATCGGCTGCCCGCTGGAGGCACAGGCTTTGGAGCGATCCAGCCTGCCGTTTTTTCACGCACTCACTGGGTTCTTGCGCGCAGGGGTAGCGGTACCAAGTGCCGTCTTGCGAGCGCTCGACGCAGCTCCGGGAAGTTTTTCTGACTGGGTCCGAGAAAGGCTCTCGGCGCGCGAGCAGGGCGAAACACTCACGCAGGCCCTGGTGCGATTGCGCAGCTCCCTGCCCGAGGGCGAAGCCGCTTTCTCGCTCTACGTTCTGGCGCGCCTCTACGAACAGGGGCTGGCCCTCATTGGCCTGCTGGAAAGGCAGGTGCGCTGGATGACCCGGGAGCAGGGGCGCCTGCAAAAGCTTACGTCGGTTCAAGCATCGTTACTGGCACAAGCGGCGGTGGTGGCCGTTTTGCCGTGGGCCATCCTGTGGCTGGGACAGCTTGGTAGTGACGAGTCATTTTCCTGGGAGGCGCTATGGAAGCAGCGAGAGTGGCGATGGGGAGTTTGCGTGGCAATGGGCTTACAAGGCTGCGGAGCCTATGCGCTATGGCGGTTGGGAAGATTTTTCGAGCCTCTCAAAAACGGCGATTCGGTCGAGCCCGGCGTTTTGCGCTTTTAAGGCAGGCTCGAGTCGCGTTGGTTTGCCTGGAATCAGGAGTGGACGCAGGTTTTTTCTCCATGCGGTGGCGGCCCGTTGCGGGGGATCCGCCGGATATTGTGGCGTGGTTGGGAGTTTTGCAGGACCTTTGGCTGTCTGGAGCGCCGGTTCGCGATACTTTGGACGCCTTTGCCGCATACTTGGAAGCGGGTTTAACGTTGGAATTGGAGCGCCATTTAGAGGGTATCCCGCAAAAAGCCCAAATCCTGCTTCTGCTGTTTTTTGCTCCCGGGGCCTTCTTTATCCTTCTCTTTCCATGGATTTCCGCCCTTTCTCAACGGGCCGTTCCCGGTTAGTATGCCGGCCCGTACCGAAAGGTTTGATTTATTTATGAGTAAGCCGGCATCGGATTCTAAAGATTCAAAAAAAATGGAAGAGCTAGTATCGCTGTGCAAGCGCCGCGGTTTCATCTTCCAATCGAGTGAGATTTACGGTGGCCTAAACGGCTGCTGGGACTACGGCCCACTGGGAGTCGAGCTAAAAAAGAACGTCAAGGAAGCCTGGTGGCGCGACATGGTCACCCGCCGCACCGACGTCGTCGGAGTGGACTGCTCAATCCTAATGAACGCCCGCGTATGGGAAGCTTCGGGACACGTTGAGAGCTTCACCGATCCTATGGTCGATTGCACTTACTGCAAAGCGCGCTACCGCGCCGACCAAGTCGTCGACGGCAAAGTGGTGGATTGCAAACAACAGAAATGCAAACTCACCCCCGCGCGCCAATTCAATTTGATGTTTAAAACGCACGTGGGTGCGATGGAAGATTCCAGCGCGCTGACTTTTTTGCGCCCGGAAACCTGCCAGGGAATTTTCGTTAATTTCGACAATATCGTCAGCACTTCCCGCGTGAAGGTGCCCTTTGGTATTGCCCAAATTGGTAAAGCCTTCCGCAACGAGATCAATCCTCGTAATTTCACTTTCCGCTCTCGGGAATTTGAACAAATGGAAATGGAGTTCTTTGTGGCTCCGGAATCCGCCAATGAGTGGTTCGAGTATTGGAAGAAAACTCGTTACCAATGGTATTTGGATTTAGGCCTCAGCGCCGACCGCCTGCACTTGCGCGAGCATGCTAAAGACGAATTAGCGCATTACGCTGCTGGTTGCGCCGACGTGGAATATGATTTCCCGTTTGGCCGGGCGGAGCTCGAAGGCATCGCGAATCGCACGGATTACGATCTGAAGCGCCACGCCGAGTTCTCCAAAAAGAATCTTAGCTACTTCGATCAAGAGGGCAATCGTCGATTTGTTCCCTTTG
>JALHPX010000174.1 GCA_022842225.1 bacterium | reverse complement strand
CTTCTCGGACTAGGGTTGGGCTCGTCCTCGCTTTTCGCCCGCGAAGTCACGCTCGCCTGTGTGGATTGCTACAGCTCGGCGTCCTTTTATCCCCAGGTTGCCCAGGAATTAGTGCCCGGCGTGAAGGTGAAGTGGATCTTCATCCAAACCCATGATTACGACGCTTCCTACGAAGCACACCGCAAGGCTTTTCCGGCCGGAACGATCTTTAAGCGCCTCGACGGGGATACCGTCGAGTTTCTACGCCAAGAGAAAGTCCACGCCGTTCTTGGCGGAATGGATAAAGGGACCTATGAAGCCATCGCGCTGACCAATGCCTTGGGTATGACCCAAATCCCCGACGAGTTTCGCGAAATGATTCGACGCAAAGACTTGCAGGCTATCGCGGCTGGCCAGTGGGGAATCCCCACTCACAAGATGACCAACGTCGACGACGCATTGGAGTTTGCGGCCAGTCTCTATCAGGGCGGCGTGGTGTTGAAATACAATGCGGGTGCCGCCGGTTACGAGATGGAATTTATTTCCAAGTCGGACATGGGCCACTTGCGCAACCGCCTTGCGGAGCGGCTAGCGTCGGTTAAGCCTGGCCCATTCGGAGAAGTGGATGACCTTATTTTGCAGCCCCACATCATCGGGCGCGAATATTTTTTAAATTCATTGTTAGTGGATTCGCATTTTTATCCCACTGCACTTTCGCGCTATTACCGCATTCACTGGGGGGAGAAGGGGTTGTATTTCATCAATACCTTCCTTTCATTGACGACAACCCAGGCGATTCAATTGCGGCAAATTGCCGAGTTTATCAACGATTCGCAGGGGCATCACAATGGGCTGAGCCATCTGGAGTTCATCATCGAGGAATCCACAGGACGCATTTATCTTTTGGAAAATAATGCGCGCGTCGCCGGAGCCGGTGTGCCGATGCTGGAGCGCGCGGTTTACGGCATTAGTCAGCTTGATCTCAATATCCTGCGAGTTTTAGATCCGGTGCGGCTGAAAGTGGAACTGGCCAAGTTGCCGCGTGAGCGTCAGACCAATGGCTTGATGTTCGTCATTCCTTCGCCGATGGATGGAGAAATTAAGCAGCAAGGTGTGGATTTTTTAACAAGCTTGCCGACGTATTTTGAGATGCCGAAGCATTACCGTCCCATCCCCGGTCCGGTGAAAAAGACAAAAGATCTCTACTCCGCGACAGTGTTCCACCAATGGGGCGAGGGCGCTCAATTGCAGACGGACGTGGGCCGAATTATTTCCACTCTCGACGAGGGCCGGCTGTTTAATTACTCGGCGGGTTCGGTGGCGTGTAAAGACAATCTATTTCGGGCCGGCGTTTTAATGGAAGCACTCAGAGCCGGCGTGCCCCAGGTTGATTGGGCGGCGCTCAAGTAAACCGACCCCGCGTCGCGCGGCAGGCGAATGAGGAAGCGCCAGATGATGGTGAGACTTTCCTCGTAGGACACCACGTCAAGAAATGTCGTCGATTGGTGGCTCTGCCGCACATACAATAGGGCAGTGACTAGCTTCCGTTACTGCTTTGTTCTTAGTTTTATCGTCGGTACACTTTGTGTGCCCGGGTTGGGCGATCCGAGTGATTCCCAAGTTCTCTTTTGCCAAAATACCAACCGCCTTTTGGGGGAAGCCCGAGCCGCGGAGCGAGCCCAGGTCGCAACTCGCTTGGAGAAAAAGCGGGACGCGTTAGCGGGCTTTGCTAGAAAAGTAGCGCGGCAAAAGGAGTCGGGCGTGCGCGAAGAACACTTGCCGTATTTCTTGCAGAACAAAGATCCAAACGCACCCGTTGTTGTTCTTGTGCACGGCATTGGCGAATCCCCCAAAGGCATGCGCCAAATCGCCGAGGAGTATCAGGCCTGCGGGTATTCGGTGCTGACTGTCCTATTAAATGGGCACGGCTCCAAGCCGGAAGACTTGGCCCTGTTTGATGTCCCTGATTGGCAGAAAGAAATCGACGATAACTTGCGACTGGCACAGTCGCTCGGTTCGCGCGTCGACTTGGCTGGTTATAGCGTCGGCGGAATGTTGGCGGCAGATGCAAAGCTCCGCAATCCCGAGCTATCGCATAAACTCATTTTGCATTCGCCTGCCTTTGCCCTCGCTGCCGACCGTCAGAAAAAAGTGCTGGGTAGTGCCGATGCAGGGGAGCCATGGACCGCCGAGATTCCCTCCACGGCTTATGGTGGATTTGACGGTTATCGCTATGCGCAAACTTCCGCTCCCGCGTTTGCTCGGGTATTGCGCTTTGGTGAAAAAATGCGCCAGCGGTGGGAGGAGCAGCAGATAATCACCCCGGTTTATTTGATCGAAGCCTCCAACGATCGCATGGCAGATGCCCAAGCGATCGAAAATTTCGCCAGTTCGCAGGGGGTGCCCGCCCGACGGCGCCTGGTAGTGCGAGGCCCGCACGCCCGTACTGTGCAAGCCGGAGAAGGCTCTTCTGCCCCCGAGCTGCAAGCGTTCCTACACGGACTCAACAACTAGAATTGACCACAACCGCAAATTCTCGTATGCCCATGAGTGGGGTTAGTACATGGGGGTGTCATGGGGTTTGGGGCAAGGCTTGTCCTTGGTTTGTCGTGTGTTTTTTCTCTTTTAACATTTGCAGCTGATACTGATTCAGAAGTTGTCGACGATTTAGCCGAAGACATTTCGCGGATGCACGAGTATTTGCCGGCTCTCGGCAATAAGGACCTCACGGGTCTGCTCGATCAGGCTGAGAAATTCCTCCTCAAGGAAGATTTCGTCGCTGCTTCCGATATCGTGATGAAGCTCAAACACCAGCTCATCGCCGATTCCTTTCGGGAGATGTCGTATGTCCCTGATTTTCGAAACTGGAAAGAGTTTGGGTTTTTGCCGCCCGATAGCGGCAGAGATTTTCTGCATGAATTAGTTATGTCGGTCGCGCATCTGCGCGATGATTTCAATTCGAGCGCTGCGGGAACGGTGCAGTCGGTGTCGTGCATGACGCGCTTCATTGCGCTGCAGAATCTCGTCACTGCGATGCGGTTGCGGCAAGAGACTGCAACTTACCAAATCAATGGTGAAATTAAGTTCTTCAGCCACGAGCTGCTCAGAACATTCTTAGATTGGGATAATCGTCGTGCGAGTTTAGGTGACAGCCAAGTAGGCCGAGTGACTGAAATCTCGGGCAAGCTAAGCGCGCTTTCTGCAGAGTTTGCGCAGATTAAACGCCGCGAAGGAGACGCAGCGGCGGTTTTAGTTCTCAATTCTCTTAAGAAGCTTGGGCCTCCCGCAGATGGCCAATCTATCGTCGAATACGGTCAATTAGGTAAGACCATTGATGCGATTGAGAAGAATTCCCCCGCTGTGAACGCAGAGCAATCCCCTTATGACGGTTTGCTTAAACAAAACGGCGAGAATTTTGATCCTAGCCAACAGCTGCAGATTCTAAAGCTCGAATTGGCCAGGCGGGTGCTCAACGCGCCCGTGGATGTCCAAGAAAAGCTCAACGAACTTACCAAATCCGAAGACCAAGTTCGGTTTTGGTTAGGCGTGCAGGATATTCGCTCTCGGCTAAATGATGTTGCTCCTAACAAGCAATTGAGTCCCGAGGGTCGTACAGAAGACGGGCAATTACTCGCCAAAATCGCTCCCGATGCTCTTCAAGTACGGACTCAGAACTTCTTGGGCTCTTACATGCTCTCTATCGATAAACTAGAGCAGAATTTCGATAGCTCGAGCAGCAGTTGGCAGAAACTCAATCCATGGAAAGAAGCGCGTTCCACCGATTCACTGGCAATAGTGCGCAAAGCGTTGGGACACTTAGCGCGTAAATTAGTGTCGGTAAGCGACGCCGACGGAGTGGCGGAAATTGGCGGGTCTTTGACTACCATTCAGATGATCACCAATTCCGCGGTGACCGCGGCAATGGAGCGATCGAAGACTTGTCCTAAGTACGCGGATCTTCTTGAGCGGATTGCTTACGGCTATTCCGGCTCGGGCCCGTTGGTGAAACCCGGGCACTGGAACGAACTGCGCGCGCTCTTAAAAATTGAGCGCAGCGAAGGAATCACTCGCGCGTGGGTAAATAAAGACACCATCACAACCGCGGCCTTGAGTGCGCTCTTAGTCGGCGAGGCGGTGTCGGTGATTTACACCGGCGGCGTGAGTGCGACGGCGATGCCAGCTACTGTGGGAGCGATCCGCGCGCTCACCGTTGCCGGCAAAACAATCACGTGGATTTCGCGGGGAGTGATTGCTGTAAGTGCGAGTTCTAACTTGGTGGATCGCTATCGCCTGGCGGGATGGTCGGGCCTTGCCAATATGGACAGTGCTGTCGACGCCATGATGGTGCTCAGCGTGTTGCCTCGATTGCCCATAGTCACACCCACAGCCAATCTAGCCACATCGCGCATGGGTAAAGTCGGCCAGTTTTTGCTCAATGCTACCGGGCGATTCCAATTCAATTCTACTCGTCTATTAAGTCAGTTGATGATGGCCTATTCGGGTTATCAGCTGGCGTTTGCGGGTAGTATTGCCGAGGAATACCAGCGCATGGGCGTGCAGGTGAGTGCGAATGAGATCCGCGCGCGCGCGGCATTAGGCTTGGTCACCTCCGCGCTTGTGCTGTGGCAAGATAGGGCAGCTCTCGCTAGAGCGCGGGCCGCAAATCCAACTGCTACGGCGGAGTACGAAGCCACATTCCGCGGCAGTACAGTGCGGCTCTCCAAAAAATTTAAGAACATGATCAATCCAATCGGAGCAGCTAGAGACTTCTATCGCGTGCGTCCAGGTTTTTGGCGGGCACTGGGGGCTCCGGCGGTGGGATTGGGCTATGCGGGATTAGATTACCTGTTGATCAATGAGACGATGCTCTTGGGTCACACCAATCCTGACTTTAACTACATGTACCAAGTCGAGAAGGCGCATGCGTTTCCGACGCTAAAAGCCGACGAGAGTGCCGTGTCGATGGTAGGAATCAGTCCGCTCGATACCTTGCTCTATTTTGGCGCGCATGCGGATTTCACGCACCAGCGGGAGAAAAAGCTGTATGGCGATAGATACGGTGTGCAGAACTTTGAATCGCCTGAAGATCTAATCGCAAAACTTGTGCGTTATTCCGAAGTGAACGGACCCATTCGCTACTTGAAGATAATGACCCACGGTCGACCGGGCATGCTCTATACGCAAATGGCCGACGGCACCGCCGGTGGTTCGACAGAGCAAGCCGTGTCGTTGAACTTAAAAACTTTCTTGGGATCGGGATGGATCGATCGCGAGTGGTTGACCCACAATCGAAAAGTATTGCGCGAGGCAGCGCGTAAGGCGTTTGCTCCGGATGCACGCATTATCCTGTGGGCTTGCCTTAGCGGAGCGAATTTTGATCCCCCGATGTTTAGCGATCCAGAACAAGCAGAAGTGCCTATCAATATTGGCGATCAATTTATCGCCGCCATGGGCGACACGTTCTTGCCCGAAGGCGGAAAAATCGATGCCTCGACTCGTATCTTAGTGGGATTGGGATCGGTGTTTGGTTCGGCGTTGCGCGAGGGTACTTACTCGGGACGCAAACTCGACGAGCATTATCGTCCTGTGGTGCCGGTTGTTCCTCTGGATAGCCAACCGGTGCCAGCTCCCAAGGACCCAAGTTCTCCGGGAGAACCGAGCCATGCCCAGCAACTTCCAACTTTGGCGGTTAAAAGCCTAGGACCCAATCTCTACTCGATGGGGATTTTAGCGACGACAGCGCCAGGAAGTCCCTCGCTGGATTTTGGTCCCTCGCCGGGAGTTTGGGATTCGATCAAGTACCAGGGTGGCCGCGCCCAATACTTGTTCCTCTATATGCCGCAACTCTGGTGGAAATACGGAATCATGCTAGAGGGCCCGTGGTGGCACAAGTGGTACCAACACTTAGACGTCGCCCCCACCGCCGACTAGGTGGTCGCCTAGAAGAGGAGATCTTCGTAGAAGGCGCCCAGGGTGCCAGACGAGTGAATGAGTTCTACTTCGAGTACCCAGAAGGAGGGGCTCGGAGTGAAGGGGAGGATCGCTAAGCGCTCCGACGTGTACTTTGCGTGCGGGTAATCGCTGAGGCGGTGGCCGTCGACTTTTTCCTTTAGAGTATAACCCTCTTCTGCCGCGCGTTTCTGTAAGTACGAATAGATTTGTGCGCCGGTTAGCTGGTGTGCCTTCCATTCTTCTTTGCATTCGTCGAAAAGTTGGCGAGACATCTCGATGCACTTTGTCGCTGCTTCATTGGTGCCAAAGACGAACGTATCGCCTACATCGCCTTCGTACTCGATTCCTGTTTCTTCATCCAACCATGCAGGACCTAGGTCGATATAAAATGGATCATCTTTTTGCAGACGATAATCGCTCTGCAGCGGGTCATTGAAACTCAAAGCGGTGCCGGGTCCAAAGCGCACATAAGGTTTGTGCCAATGTTTGGTCACACCCTCTTCTTTAAAAACTTCAAACGCCATCTTCATGGCTTCGCGTTCGGTCATGCCTTCTTGCACACGCGCTTTAATTTTGTGCAGCACGTCCCAGCTCTTTCGGCGCGCGTCTAGCAAGCCTGCCTCGAGAAAATGTGGTTCGAGTCGCTCGGCCCTAAGTCTCGAATCCTCTGACACACCGACCTGATGTAGTTCGCTCATGCCATGGCTATAATCCACTCGGTTGTTTATGGGGAGAGGCAAAAGGATGAGGTGGGGCGTTTTTTTTATCGGGGTGGTTTGTTCGCTAAGCC
>JALHPX010000173.1:5772-6802 GCA_022842225.1 bacterium | reverse complement strand
TAGGGCTATAGCCAAAAGAGACGATTTGATAGGCTGAGTCATGCGGGCTCTTGATTACCACCGCCGCTCAGTTTTGGAAACCAAGGAGCAAGCGCTCGGGCGAGCGTGAGGTACTGATCCGGGGCGATTTCTTCGGGGCGAGCTTGGACGGAAAAGCCTAAAGGTTCTAAAGCCTTAGCCAGTTCCTCGCGTGGGACAAAGCCGCGGAAGCAATTTGCCAAAGTCTTGCGTCGGTAGCGGAAGGCCGTGCGGACGACCACGCTCAAATCCTGAGGCACTTCGGGGTTTTTGAGCTTGAGGCGCAGGGCCATGCTGTCGATCTTGGGGGCCGGGAAAAAGGCTCCAGGAGGGATGATTCCCACCCGCTCGCAATCGAAATGCCATTGGAAAACCACCGAAAGGGAGCCGTAATCCTTGGACTTCGGCTTGGCCGTCAGGCGCTCGCCGTACTCGCGCTGAAAAGTCAGAACAAATCCCTGCCAGCGCACGGGGCTTTCTAGAAACTTAAAGAGAATAGGAGAGGAAAGGTGGTATGGCAGGTTGGACAGCACCGCGATTCGGCGACCCGAAGCAACATTCTCAAAGTCAGCTTCCAAGACATCGCCTAGTTCCATCGGAATCTCGGGATGTAGGGCAGTCAGATTTGCCGCTAGCTTCTTATCAAATTCAAACAGCCGCACGGGAGCCTTAGCTTTTTTTAAGAGCGAGTCGGTGAGTGCGCCCAGGCCCGGACCGATTTCCCAGATCTCATCGGCATCGATCGAAGCGACGGAGTCGGTGAGTTTGTCGACCCAATGCGGAGACGTCAGAAAATTCTGACTCAAGCGCTTCAGAGGACTCGCTCCCAGCGCGCCTAAAATTCCAGAGGGATGGCTCATCGGATAATCCCCATCGGCGCCGCTGTTTCGGCTTCCAAATGCAGTAAGTCCCAATCCGTGCGCGCCGAGGCCGAGGCGTTCCAAGGGGCTGCCTGGAGTTTGCCTTCGCGGTGCTTCACTGCTGCCGCCATCGCAATCATCGCGGCGTTATC
>JALHPX010000173.1:0-5762 GCA_022842225.1 bacterium | reverse complement strand
ATCGGTGCAGTGTTTAGGTTGGGGGAAAAAAGCTTCTGGCAGTAGCTCGCGCAATTTTGAATTGCAGGCTACTCCGCCTGTAACGACCGCGCGCGCGTTGGGAAAAGCGGCTAGAGCGCGCCTTACTTCGCGCACCAACTGCGAGAGGATAGCCGACTGCGCGCAAGCGGCTAAGACCGTGCGCGTTTTCTCGTCGATAACGCCAAGCGATTGAACTTTTAGATTCACGGCTGTTTTGAGACCCGAGTACGAAAAGCGATAAGGCGCTACTTGTGCGACGGGAAAGCGAAACGTTTTTAAGTCTTCTTCCGCAACTTGGCGAGCGAGCTTATCGATCACCGGTCCTGCTGGATAACCAAGCCCCAAAATCTTGCCGATTTTATCAAACGCCTCGCCGGCTGCGTCGTCTAAGGTGCCGCCAAGCCATTTTTTATCCAGCGCATTTTCTAGGTAAAACAGCTCGGTATGGCCGCCACTTACGATTAGCGCAATCCAAGGGAAGGGTGGAGGTTGTGGACTGCCTTGCTCGATCAAAAGGGGAGAGAGCAAATGGCCTTCAATGTGATCTTCTACGGAGAAAGTAATCTCATTGGCCCAAGCCAAGCCTTTGCCAAAATTCAGTCCCACCAAAAGCGCGCCAATAAGGCCCGGGCGATTGGTCACAGCAATGTGATCGATTTGTTCGAGAGTGACGCCTGCGCTACCCAGCGCTTTTTGTAAAACCTGCGGCAGAAATACTAAGTGCTCGCGGCTCACGAGTTCGGGCACGATACCGCCGTACTCCTGAATCGAGGCAATATGCGAATGGACTTCGTCTGCTTCTAGTTTCCACGTGTCGGTATTGAAAATAGCGACGCAGGATTCATCACAGGAAGTGTCAATAGCGAGAATTCTCATGCGGGTTGGACGGTAGCATTGTTTTGACTGTCATTGGAGAGCTGAATCGGGTGCTTAGGGATCGAGAAGAAGACGGTTGTTCCCTTATTCAATTCTGATTCTGCCCACACTCGACCGCCGTGGCGCTCGATAATCTTGCGGCAGATAGCCAACCCGATGCCGCAGCTAGCTTCGGGCTTTTCAGCTGTGACCCGGTCTACCAACCGGAAAAGTGTGCCCAAGCGATCGGAAGAGATGCCGGTGCCATTGTCCTGAATCGAGAAAATCCAAAAACTCTCCGAGTCGCTACAGCGAATAGTTATCTCTGGAGCAATCCCCGGACGATGGAATTTTAGCGAATTGGCGAGGATATTTTGCACGACTTCGCGGAACCTCTCACCGTCGGCCCAGACTTTGGGCAGGGCCTTGAGATCGATCATGGCCTGGTGGTCTTGAATTTCCGGCTCCAGATGGGCAAGCGATTCTCTCACCAGCTTATCCGCATCAATCTGCGCAATCTTAAGCGATGCCTGATTAGCGCCTGTGTACTCGGTCAAGACTTCTACTTGGTGCGAGAGCCTATCGCAGGCTTGTGAGGCGCAATCGAGCATTTCACGGGCTTCGTCGTTTAAGTCGACGCCATGGCGCTCGGTCAGAAGATCGATATACAGCGAGAGCGTTTTAGTGGGTTCGGTCAGGTCGTGAGTGGCGACGTATGCAAAGTGCTCTAATTCTTCGTTGGAAGTACGAAGCTGTTTTGCCACCGAGTTTAATTCGGTCTCCGCCCGCTTGCGCTCCGTGAGATCAATCACTAATCCAAAGACAGAATAAGGATCGACTTCCAGCACCACGCAGCTTACGAGCACCGGTACGCGCGTGCCATCCTTGCGCACATATTCTTTTTCAAAAGGCGGAATAACCCTGTTCTTTTTGTAAGCGTCGCTCTTTAGGATATCTAAATGGAGAAACTCCGGCGGAGTCATGTTGCGATAGCGCATTTTACCGGCGGTGAGATCCTCGCGGGTGTATCCGACGAGTTTCAAAAATGCGTTATTCGCTTCGCGAATCACATCGCGGTCGCACACCACGATACCGACGACATTGGAGTCAAATAAGGTTTGGAAACGGCGGCTCGAAGATTCTAAGAGCGCGTGCGTGCGTTTGTAATCGTGAATATCTGTCGCCGAGAGATACCAACGTTCAATCAAGCCGTCTTTGCGGCGCATGGGGAATGCTTGGCAGGCGTGCCAGCGATACAGCCCATCGGAGTGGCGTTGGAAGCGAGCTTCTAAATGAATGCTCTCACCTTTTTCCGCGCATTGTTTCAAAGTCTCCACACAGCGGATGCGATCCGCGGGGTGCACGACTTGGAGCCAGCTTTCGCCGACAGAAGTTTCTCCCAGACTCATCCCACTGTATTCAGTCCACAGACGATTGACGAAGAGTAGACGTCCGGACTGATCGGCCATCCCAAACATATGAGGCATCACAATCGAGAGTTCTTCAAAACTCTTTTCGCGATCTCTCATTTGCTCGTGAATTTCTTTTAAGGCTGTGACATCGATGTGCACGCCGACTAAGCGGGTCACCTTGCCAGCACTGTCGCAAATGGCTTTGGCGCGCGAGAGCACCCAAAGATACCGACCGCTCGCGTGGCGCATGCGGAATTCTTGCTCATAAGGCGCTTTGGGATCGCGCAAGCAACGTTGGTACGCATGTTCTAAGCGCTCGACGTCATCGGGGTGAATGAGCTTGATCCATTTGCTCCATTCACTCGGAGATTCTGCTGGCGTGAGTCCTAACATCAAGCCCCAGCCTGGACTCAAGTAGGTGTGCCCAGTAATTGCGTCGAAATCCCACACGCCAATGCGTGCGTTTTCTTCAGCCATGAAGAAACGCTGTTCGGTTTCTCGCAGCTGCTGGCGCGTTTGCTCTAACTCGTCCCGGGTCTTTTGAAGTTCGTCTTTAGTAGGATCCGGAGTTAGGGAAGGTTTCTTCCCTCGAGCAATACTAAGCTCGTTCATTGAAGGACTCCTTAAGCGAGGTGGTATAGCAGTTTGGCGGGAGGGGGTGCAACGACGATAGCGGCTGAGCACCAGCGATGGTGCTTAAGTACTTGGATTTGCTTGTGCTTGTTAGTGCTTGATAAAGACGACGTTGGAGTCGCCCGTGGGTGGATTTTGAATCGGAACGAGCTCGCCGGAGTTACTGAGGCGGACCCGCATAGTACGAACTAAGGCATCAAATCCGATGAATTTAACGCTATAGCCGATGCGGCCGCCGGCATTCTCGGGGGCCCAGGCGCTGTGGAGCGTTTCTTTATTGGCAAAACCAAAATCACGAGCCGAGGTGTCGGTGATGTCAGGAAGTCCCGTCGCTAAAGTGACCGAGTGAGAGCCGGGTTTTTCTTGGGCGTAATCTAAGTTGCCGTAACGACCACCCGTGTCCTCTGCCGACACAGGGATCCAGCCGCCGCCTTTTTGAGTGCCGTTAGTTGGGAAATAGGGCGGGGTCTGCGGCTGCGGCAGATTGATAACGTTGTTATCCGGACCCGCGGCTTCTAAGTAATCGGGCCACAACGCTTGCGCGTACCTTTGCTCTTCGTAATCTTGCGGGCGATTGGGATCGGGCAGCACGGTGTAGAAGAGCGCATCGAAAATCGTGGGGGCCCGGATCGCTTGCAAGGCCAGTCGCAAGTCTTCGCTTTTTTGTGGCTCGGGCCAACCATTGGTTTGATTGCCTTCGGGACGGCCGATAGAATTAAACGGATGGAGTGAATTGAAATACGCCATCATCTTTGTGCCACGCAGTCCGCGCGAATCGCCGGGGAAGAAACTGAAATTCACTTGGCGGTTGGCGTTACCGGGAACGTTGGGCACAGGCAGAAGCGGATCAGAGACAGCATCCGGACCAATGCGACTGCCGAAAGGTTTAGCGGCAGCGAAAGCTTGGATCTCGGGGAAAATTCCATCCGCCCATTTTTGCGGCATGAAGAGCATGCGCGGGCGTGAGGAAAGTTTCACTGCGAAGTAAGTGACGATGGCTTGGTCTTTGGTCTTACCCGCCACCATGTCTTCGAAGTCGAGCACTCCGGGTTGACCGACGCAACCGCCCCCTACGACGTTAAAATTGACGAAGAAGACAGTGCCACGCATCCGGAAATCATTGAGGCGAACGTATTCGTTGCCTCGGGGCGTGAGAATTTCCATTTTGAAATCGTCGCGGTTGGCTAGCGTGAGATTGCGCCTAGCGGTTTGCAGGGCGAGTCGCGCAATCGGGTGTTGATTAGCATTGATATCGCCACCCCCCAGAGAGTTCATCCAGTCGGCGATCTGATTCATTTGATCCGAGTGAAACTGCGAACGCGCTGTGTAGGTGCGTACCAAATGCTGCGCGAGAATGCGGTTGTCGTCGGCAGCTGCGCGGCACTCTTGGTCGGCGGCTTCTGCAATCGCTCTAATTTGCGCTTGAATAGCGTAAGCGTAGGGGTCGAACGTCGCGATGACGGGCGGGATGACGATGGGAGGAAGACCCCCGACCGAAGGCGAAGCGTTTCGACAGAGGTTGGTGTTGGCGTCGTATTGCAGTCCTGAAAGTGCGGTGTAGCTGTGGGCCTGCTGACAGATAAAGGGTTCCACTTGGGAATCGCTATCGCCGCCCAGACGTAGATTGGGCGCTGGGTAATTGCGGTTATGGCGTAAGTGAGTGACTTGGAGCCGCATCGCCATTTCTTTTACGTTTTGGCGCAGGCGGTAATTCATTTGGCCTAAGCGGGTGAGGGCTTGGGCTTGCCAACCAGCGCCGGAATAAGCGGCAAGATCGGCGGCGTTCTGGAGATTGATCTTGTTGTTCACCAAGTGCGCGAAATCGACGACCATCGCGAAGAGAATGAACATGAAAGTAAAGACGAGGGCGAAGAGAACGGCGACTTGTCCGCTCTCATTTCCACGGCGTGAGGACGTGCGAGGACTCATTTGCACTTCTCTCTTTTTCTGACCGCCTAGATTTATTATACGCCGCATTAGCACTGCAGATCTACCCCCAGGGTCTTATCGGCATGAAGACTGGGGGAATACAGCGGTGCGTAATTGGAGGGCATTTCTCGTCGTAAAATCGTGCGTTTAGAGAGGGGGGATCGGTAGCAAAAAGCGGCTTATGGACCACTGAAGGGTAGGCCGAATTGTGCCGATAGAGGGAGTAGAGGGGTACTCCCATGACATCATGGTTTAGACGGGGTTTGCGAGCATTTGGCTTTATGGCGCTAGGCGCAGCATTAGTCGTAGGACTAGTCGTCGCACCCTTTGTGCAAGCGGCTCCAGCAGGTTTTGAATTCCTCGATCTCTTCACTAAAGTGATGCACTTTGTGCAGAACAACTATGTGGAAGAAACGGATACGAAAAAGTTAATCGAAGGCGCAATCAATGGCATGCTAGCGACCTTAGATCCCCATACGGTTTATCTCCCAGCCGATCAATTTAAAGACATGCAGGTGGATACCGCCGGTAAATTCGGAGGATTAGGCATCGAAGTCACTGTGGTGAATGGGTACCTCACCGTCGTTACGCCTATTGATAACACCCCAGCTTTCTACGCCGGCGTTGAGCCAGGCGATAAGATTTTTATTATCGAAGACAAAGCCGCCAAGGTGAAAAAGAACACCAAGGGCATGACGTTGCAGGAAGCTGTCAGCATCATGCGCGGCAAGCCTGGCTCGCCGGTAATTGTGCACGTAGCGCGCAAGGGCGTTGAGAAATTGATTCCTATTGAAGTGAAGCGCGACATCATCAAAGTGGTGGCCGTGAAGGGTGGGATGATTGAGAAGGATTATGGTTGGGTGCGGATTACCAATTTCAGCGCCAACACCGGCAAAGACTTACGCGCAAAAT
>JALHPX010000172.1 GCA_022842225.1 bacterium | reverse complement strand
GAGTTAGATCAACCCTCGGCATCCTTAGCTTCACCGCTTGCCGCGAGCCTAGATGGCCAACTTGCCCAAGCTCAGAAGAATTACCAACTCAGTCTGGCTTCTCACAAAGCAGCAAATGAGGGGCTGAGCACGTTGTCTGCCAAAATGCGGGAAGTCGAAGCGAAAATTCAGGAGCAACAAAGAATTGTGAGGGAAAAAGACAACCGCTCCCTCTTTTACCGATGGAAATCGGCCGATCTTCAAAAGGCTGAAGCGAGTTTGGCCGCGATTGTGGCTGAGAAAGCAGAGTTAGACGAAACGGCTGCTGCTTGGAATTCGAAAGTTCGCCAAGCAAAAGCTCAGATGGATGATTATACCCAGGCTATTCAGAAGACCAGCCTGGATAAGAGCCAGCTTCCGGGCAAGGTAGAGGACGAATTGAAAGGTCTCAAAGCTCAGATCCTCGCGCAGGGCGCCGAAGCCAAACTCTCCGACGTTTTGGACAAAGTTAATAGCAAGCTGATTGATCTTAATTCAATGGATACCAAGCTTGCAGTTCTCGAACACGCCTATGATGGCACTGCAATCGCCGCGTACTTAAAGCAGAAAATGGAAGGCTTGGTAAACAGTGATCAGTTTTGTGCGGCAAAAGACAGCTGCCCGAAGGCCGCCAATTCCCCGAAGATTAAGTTAGACAACCTCTTTGATAGTGCTTCCCATGCCCGAACTGGGAATACTGGTGGAGGAGCCGCCGAAGACACTCACCGGTAGTCGGGAGAGTGACCCGCGTGACTCTATTCCGACGGTAGCACAACGCGAACCCAGTTCTGATTTGAAGACTGGTCCCGCACCCCACTTAGTGGAACGGGATTCAGTCTACCTTCAAGATCTGGAGCTCAAATCGCGACAAGCGATGCAGGCAGTGGATACTCTTTACACTGCTGCTAAGCATGCGGTCACAGACGCGGTCGCTGCTGTCCAACGACATGCTCTAATGGAACAAGCCAAAAGGTTGGAGAGCCTTTTTCCTGACGAGTCCTTCGACTTTAGCGATGCGACTGGAGTCCCCGCGCACGAGCTTGAGGGGTTTATTCGAAAGCATCCCGCGTCCGAGAACCAACGACTCCATCGGGAAATTTCTCGGATTTATCAAAGTCAATCTTCGCGGCTGAACCGAGAGTCCCAGCAACTGGAACAACAGGAGCAGGCTTTAAAGACGCGCGCCCTCGAATCTCGAGGTTCGCCACAAAAGCTGCGGGAAGTCGCGCGCGAACTACAGGCGCTGCACCAGGAGCAAAAATCCAATTTGGAAAAGCGAAAGCTACTCGAGCCAAAAATGCAAGCCAACCAGGCCCCGCCTTCTTTGCAGTCCAAGGCTCTTTTGGATCTCGCGCAAGACATCGAAGTCATCACCAAACGGCGGCAAGCGCTTTCCGAACATTCGCACCCATTGAGAAAGAAAATCGAAGAAAGCCGCAAAGTCCTCCAGCAACTGGAAGCATTTGTTCGCCAGGATGGCTGTCTCTGTCAGCAGGAGATGAGCCTGGCGGGCCCCTCTCACCAGCCAACTTCTCTGTGTGTACTTCGTTCTGCTTCAACCGGAAAACCCAAGGTTTGGATGGCACGCTACCTCCGGGACTGTGCCAGTGACTGTGCTCGGTGGTTGGGGCAGACAAGCTACACGGATCTTTGCGGGTCTATCCAAGAGAAACAGACGCTACAATCTCGCCGGGATAATGCGCGCCGCGGTCTCAGTACCGCCGAAAGGGCTCTTGCTGACGCCGAAGCGGTAGAGTCAAACGCCTTGAATGAGTTGATGCAGTGGAGTCCGGATGGAACTTAAATCCCGAATCTCAGTAAACCGGCGCTTTTAGTAAGACGTTCCAGCCTGGTGCCGGAGCCTTAAAAAAGAATTGGCGATTTTGTGTTTCGTGGCAGCCTATAAATTTAAGTAGGGCCAGCCGAGACGACTGGCCCGTTGAATCGGACTATTGAACACAATCAAGAGTCGATAGCGTCGGATTGCTCAATCGACTTGCGGTGATTCCAGCAGGCGCTTTCGGATTCTTTACGTTTTCCACGGTCGCAGTGAATCTGCAGTAGGAAGCGAATCCAGCGTTCCCCGATGGATCTTGAGTATTGTTGTACTCAATTTCGGCTTCGTACTTTGCGCCGATTCCGAGTCCACCGGTATGCGTAAGCTTCACTTCACCTAGTTCCAGGTTGGCGAGTTCGCCACCCGGCGCTTTGAGCTTTTGAATCTCTCTCGACTTCAGAATGTGCTCGAGCGCAGACTCATTTGTGTAGGTGCTGATCTTTGCTTGTGCAACACCCGCCACCAATACTAAGGCACTTACTACTAAATTAGAGAATTTCATTTCCCCTCCCATATTGGAGCTTTCTAGTGCCGATTAGATGAGAAGGCACGACGCGGGTGCTCCGGGGATTGTGCTCGTCTCGAGGAGAATTACCGCCATTGGGGCAGTGGCCCCGGTCGGCACGCCCGGCGTTTTTAGCTTTCTAGGAGTTGATCTCGCGCTCGGGTCGCGGAAGGGATACTCGGGTTTCTAGAATTGATTGCCCGCTTTACGGCCGATCGGGGCCACTGCCCCAATGGCGGTAATTCTTCTAGATGAGCGCAAGCCCCCGAGCACCCGCGTTGGGCTTCGCCTCTTCGGCGGTGTTAGTAGACCGGAGCCTTTAATAGGACGTTCCAGCCTGGGGAGAGTTGGACGGGGAGGCCGCCCTCGGCGCGTACCGTGCCCAATCCGCCGAGTCCTGGGGCGAGTGATTCGATAATGCCGCGGAAGAGGGAATTGCTGTTTTCGCCTTCTTCGCCCAAGAGGATTTTGCGTAACAGGCTTTGCGATTTATCTGAAAATTCCACGGCTGCGTCGGCGGGGAGGCCGCCGAGCTTCTTGGCTTCAGCCAGTGTTTCTTCCAGTCCGCCCAAGGCGTCGATTAATTTTGCATTCAGTGCCTGCGAGCCCGTCATGACTCGGCCATCGGTGATCTGCTCCAAGGTGGGCGATTCGATTTTGCGGCGTTCCCCAACCGCCGCTCGGAACTGGGTGTGAATATCGGTCAGCATCGCTTGGAACATTTTCTTTTCTTCGCTCGTCATCGGCTTTAACGGCGAGCCGGCGTCTTTCATCTCCCCGGCGGTGAGGGTGAAGCGACTGACCTTTGCCCACTGGTACAATTTCTCGAGATTTAAAAATTCCATGATGACGCCAATGCTGGCCGTCAGAGTACCCGGATTCGCATAAATCTTGCGACCGCCCAAGGCAGCGTAATAGCCGCCGCTTGCTGCCACCGATCCCATGCTGATGAGAACGGGCTTCTTGGTGTCGGCATTTTTGATGGCGTTGTACATCTCCTGCGAGGGCGCAACCATGCCGCCCGGGGAATTGATGCGCACTACGATCGCCTTGATGGAAGAGTCATCGGCGTAGTCCTTTATGTCTTGAACGAAGCTGGTGGAGCTGACGATCATGCCGGCTAAGTCGACAACCGCCACCCGCTTGCCCGTGTAGCCAGCACCGTAGCCAAACCACGCACGCTTAATAAAAGAGACGGTCCCCGTGAGAACCACGAGGATGAGAAATCCCACCACCACCACACCCAAGAACTTCAACATTCCACGCATCTTCTATCTCCTTAGTGCCCAACAGCTTCCAAAACAGCGTTCACAGCAGTAACCAAAAAAAAGCCCCCGACCCGCATTGAGCTAAGGTCGGGGGCAAAGAATACAACAGCCTTACTCCTCAGTGTTCTTGAGAGAGTCTTTCAGCTTTTGAGCCGTGGCTTGGTCAAGCAAGTCCGCCATGCTGGTACGAGCCGAGCTTTCTGTCTGACGGCTGTACTGACGGATGTTTTCACGCTCTTCAGCGCGGGTCAGTGCTTTTACCGACAAGGAGAGTTTGTGCTCTCTCAAGTCGACCGAAGTCACTAAGCACTCGATTTCAGCGCCTGGCTCGAAAGCTTTCAAGCGGTCTTTTGGAGCACCTTCGCCTTCTAGCTCACTGATGTGAATCAAGCCTTCCACGCCGGCTTCGACTTCCACAAACACGCCGAAATCGGCGGTCTTGGTAATCTTGCCCTTCACGCGGGTACCTGCACGGAAACGATCCGCTACTTCTCTCCACGGATCATCGGAGAGCTGCTTCACGCCTAAGCTGAACTTCTCAGCGGCTTTGTCGATGGACAGAACCACGCAGTCGATCTCGTCACCCTTTTTGTAGAGGGTATTTGGATCCACCGTTTGCTTGTCCCAATTCAAGTCGCTGACGTGTACCAGACCGTCGACGCCTTCAGGCACTCCGACGAAGATACCGAAGTCGGTGATGTTCTTCACAACACCCTTCACTTTGCTGCCAACTGGATACTTCTCGACGAGGAGATCCCAAGGATTAGGCTCGATTTGCTTCATGCCCAACGAGATACGGCGGTTGCCGGTATCGACGTCGAGAACGACTGCTTCGACCACATCGCCTTCGTTGACGAGTTTCGACGGGTGCTTAACCCGTTGAGTCCAAGACATTTCCGAAACGTGGACCAAGCCTTCGATACCTGGCTCCAATTCCACAAACGCGCCGTAATCGGTCAAGCTGACAACCTTGCCACTAACCCGCATGCCGATAGCGAAGCGCTGCTCGACCGTGTTCCATGGATCTGGCTGCAATTGTTTGTAGCCCAAGCTGACGCGTTCTTTTTCTTCGTCGTACTTAAGAACTTTAACGCCAATGGTGTCGCCGACATTAAAGAGCTCGGAAGGATGCTTGATGCGTCCCCACGACATATCCGTAATGTGGAGGAGTCCATCCAAGCCGCCCAAGTCGATGAATGCGCCGTACTCGGTGAGATTCTTGATAATCCCTTCCGTGACCATGCCTTCTTCGATTTTGGAGAGCGTTTGCTCCTTCATGCGTGCGCGCTCTTCCATCAAGAGGAGGCGACGAGAAAGAACGATGTTCCCGCGTTTTTTATTAAACTTGATGATCTTGAACTTGAACGTCTTGCCGACGTACTGGTCCAGATTCTTGGTGGGGCGAATGTCGACTTGAGAGCCAGGCAAGAAAGCCTTCACTCCGATGTCTACAGACAATCCGCCTTTCACTTTGGCGAGGACGGTTCCTTCAACCAGCTCGTCTTTTTCACAAGCTTCGCTGATTTCGTCCCAAGCGCGTAAAACGTCTGCTTTCTCTTTGGAGAGAATGAGCCGGCCTTCTTCGTCTTCGATCTTTTCGATATAAACGAGAACCGGGTCACCAGCTGCAACAAGGACCGTTCCCTGCCCATCGGTAAACTCAGAGGTATTTACTTGGCCTTCCGATTTGTAACCGATGTCGATGGTTACAAATTCAGAATCAACCTTGACCACGCTCCCTTCGACGACTTCGCCTTCTTGGAACTTGGTACCCTTTTGGCTCTCTTCAAACATTTGCGAAAATGTCTGACCGCCTTCAGTGATAGATTCACCGCGAGCTAACAGCTCGTCATCCTGCTGCGGCAACTCCGGCAGGTCTTGAATCAAAAAACGTTGTTTAGGTGCTAGCACTCCGCTTCCTTTCGATTTATTGCTCATAACGCCTTTAGGCAGTGTCGCTAATCGATGGCCAAATCCTTGGTTATCCAATCCCATCAAAGGAAATCTCCCTACAATCAGAATCGCAATCTCTGCTTTACGCGAAAACCACGAGGTTAATCCGCGAACACACGGACCCTTTGAAACCTAGGCTTTTCCTATGTAACAGCAGGTGTGTCAATCTACTTTTTAGCAATTGGTAAACCATTCTAGACAGTTAACATGCTGGGTTCGGCTCCTAAGGGCTTGCCTACTAAAACCCATGCTTGGGAAGATAGTTTGGGGTCCTTTTTGATGCTCGATTTCAACGCCGCGATGAGAGATTTAATCACAGAAGTGGTCCGCCATGTGGGGGAATTTGCGCCCATTCGTGCGGATCAGCTCTGGGTAAGTGCGACTTTTAACCGGCGGCCCCGTCGCGGCGGCCTGCTGGCTTATGTGCTTCCCCTGAAATACCGAGAAGGCAGCCCCGTGGAACGGCGGGAGCGTAATGGGAAAGTCTATCACTGGGCGATGCTTCCCACCTTTGACCCCGCCTCCAAAAAGGAAGTCCTTTATATCGTCTACTTTATGCTGCCGCGTTTCTACAATCTGACCCTGCGAGAGAAGATGGAGACAGTGGTCCACGAGCTCTATCATGTCAGCCCGCGGTTTAATGGCGACCTTCGGCGCTTTAAAGGGCGTTCGGTCTTGCACGGCGATATGAAATCTTACGACCGTAAGGTGAGAGAACTTACCGACGAGTTTATGGCGGCGCCCCACGATCCATCGACCTATGATTTCCTTCGGGGTTCCTACAACCAGAGTGAGCGCCGCTTCGAAGAAATCCTGGCCAAGCATATCCGCGAGCCGAGGCCTAAGTTGCTCAAAGTCCATACGCTAAGCCCGTGGTTTAGTCGGGAGGCGCTGGATTCCAGTACCTGGAAGTTCGGAATGCCTACTGTCGCCTCGGACCAATAGCTTCAAAACTCATGGCACACTAACTGCTCCAGACAGTTCCCATGTTGGTAAGCTTTGCCATTTGGCTCGGGACCCTGTGGGGACTTCCGGCGATTTTGACCGGGTGCGGGAAACTCCCAGACTCCGGTAGCAAAGGAGTCGAAGTGCGGTTTGTTCTGCCAGAGATTTTGGAGCGGAAGCAGGGCAGGCGGGAGCGGTTTTTGGCGGCTGCAACCCAAGCTAAAATCGGCGTGTTTGTCGTCGACAGGGGTAAAGATGTTCAAGTCTGTGAGCATCAGGTGGAATT
>JALHPX010000171.1 GCA_022842225.1 bacterium | reverse complement strand
CTTCATGTCCACAAGAGCCGCCGCTAGGTACTCAACGGTGTCGAAGCCTTTATTGAAAGTCGAGGCATCCTGGATCTTCTTTAGTAGCTCCTTAGGCATCGGCTTGCCGGTCTTATAGTGACGAGCAAAACGAGAGAGCACTTCCTCAGTCGGGAACCAATGTTCCAATAATTGTGACGGGAATTCGACGTAGTCGCGAGCAACGTTTGTTCCTGCTTGCGACGGATATGTCACACGCGAAGACAAGCCATGCAATGCGTGGCCGAATTCGTGGAACAAAGTCACGCCGTCATCCCAGTTCACAAGAACTGGATTGCCGTCGTCGGTCTTGGTGAAGTTAGAGTTGTTGGAAACAATAGGGGTGACCCATTTGCCATCCATATTGTTTTGCGCGCGATAGTCGGTCATCCAAGCACCGCTACGTTTGCCGTCGCGAGCGAAAGGATCGAAGTACCACAGGCCTACTTCATCGCCCTCCGCATTGGTCACTTTATAAACGCGGACGTCCTCGTGGAACACTGGCACATCGATGACGCGTGTAAAAGTGAAGCCAAATACCTGGCCAGCCATCCAGTGAGCGGCTTCGACGAGTTTCTCGAGTTGCAGGTACTGACGGATTTCTTTCGAATCGAGAGCGAATTTCTCGTTACGTACTTTCTCTGCGTAATAACGATAATCCCAACCTTCGATGGTGATGTCTTGGCCTTCTTCTTTGGCCAGCTTCTGCATATCAGCAACTTCTTCTTTCACGCGCTGAACTGCTTTGGGCCATACCTTCATCATCAGGTCCATGGCGGTTTCGGGGTTCTTTGCCATGCGCGGCTCGAGCACCAGGTGCGCATGCGATTCATAGCCTAAGAGTTTTGCGCGCTCGGTACGAAGGGCAATGACTTGCGAGATAATTGCATTGTTGTCCTTGGCATCGCCGTTGTCGCCGCGACTGTAGAAAGTCTTCCAAACTTTTTCGCGAATAGCGCGGTTCTCGCCAAACTCTAAGAACGGCTCCATTGCAGAGCGAGTATTGCGGATTGCCCATTTGCCAGGGCGGCCCAATTTATGGGCGGCGGCGGCGTAACCGCTAATGGTGCCTTCGTCCATGCCAGCGAGATCGGCTTCGTTATCAATCCAGGTAACGAGTTCTTTCTCGTCCGCCAAAACGTTCTGTGCAAACTTGGTTTCAATTTCGCTAAGTTTTTGATTGATTTCCGACAGGCGTTTTTTCTGTTCCGCATTAAGCAGTGCGCCGGAGCGTTTAAAAGATTTGTAGGTGTTTTCCACCAGGCGCTTTTCGGGGCCACCTAATCCTTCGGAGTGGCTGTAGATAAACTCAATGCGAGCAAAGAGTTTTGCATTTTGAGTGATGCTGTCCGAGTAAGCCGAGAGCTTAGGATTGACCTCTGCTTCGATGGCTTCCATGGGGCCAACATTCAAATTCGCAGTATGGACTCCGAAGATGGAGATCAAACGGGTCAACGCGGGACCGGCTTTTTCCAGGGCGATGAACGTGTTTCCGAAAGTCGGCGACTCTGGGTTGTTGGCGATGTTTTGGATGTCCTGGGAGGCCTCTGCAATGGCTACGTCAAAGGCCGCAGGGAACTCCTCGACCTTTACTTGGTCCCAAGCCGGCACGCCGCCGTAACCGCCGCTCCATGTATTAAGGAGAGCAGAACGGGTTTCGTTTTTGATGGCTCCAGTGGAATCAGACACGTTTTTTTTGGCGCAAGATCCAGAGGTTACGACAACCACGGAACACAAGATCGCTAGAGATAAATGTTTAAGATGATTAGTTTTCATTCCCCCACCCAGTAAAAATCAATTCCTGACTCACATAAGCCCAACTGCCAGGTCGAGTCAAAGGGTCCAGCTTGTTTCCTCTCAAAAACTAGACCTGAGACCGCTACAAGGGTATAGACTCGTCGTGCATTTAAAACTGGCCATCCTCGTTCTCCTGGCCGGGAACCCACTAGCCGTGGGCTCCTCGGACCAGAAAGGCACTCCTTTTTCGGAGTGCGTGCTGGGGCTCTATTCTCATGCCCTTCAATCGCTAGTTGTCCGGCGTTCAAAGGGAGTGCTCACCGAAGCAGACATGAAGGACGTGCGAAGTCTCGATAGCCGGAAGAAATTTCTCGAAAAAGAACTCGCGCTATTGCCTACCAAGGGCCGGGATGTGAATCGGTCGCAGATTGCCGAATACCAAATGGAGCTATCAAGGATTCGCCCCCTACTACGGACGTATACCTCCCTCACGGAGGAGGTACTCGATCAAGAGCGTTTCTTGGCTGGTTTAGTTGGGGAGCTATCTAAGGAACAATCAGAAGACCTCACCGAGTTTGCTGCCGACATCGCACACTTAGCTGATTGGCTGCATGAGGGTTTGGCCAAGCTCCAAGAGAGCTCAACGTCGGCTTACCGAAATTTGGAAGGCGTGCTTCTACTCAATCGCCTGATTTCAGAGTCTAAGAAGTCGATGACGGCTATCGCCAAACAAGTCGGAATTTCTCGCGAAACGCTCAATTCATTTTGCATGGGCGTACAACCGATTTGGTCTTCTTCGTTGGCTCGCGACCTGGCGCAAGCTCTAGACAGCGAGGCAAATGATTTACTAAGCGCTTGGAGTTTACCTAATGGCCCAGAAGGGGCTTCCGAGCGGATGGATCGAGTGATGCGAAAACAGGGCATCAAGAATTCGGCCGTCGCCAAAGCATTGGAAATTTCTTCTACGTTTGTGCAGCTTCTCCGCGGTTCAAAGACCAGCGAGAGTTCTTGGAATACTCACTACGAAAAAGCATTCGCGTTCCTAGGAATCAAGGAATTCACCCGAGATGCAGCGCCAGTGACTCGAGTGATTCCGGACGATAAGGCACTGGCCTTGGGCAGTTCCACTTTATCGTTATTAGTGGAGGGCTCAGAGAAGACAATTTCCCAATTAAGACGGGCCCTTGGTTGGAACGATGACCGCTTAACACACATCCTGGATGGCACCCAATGGGCGCGCCTGCACGAAATTTACCAAATCTGCGATTTCCTAAAAGTCCCCGCAGCCGAAGTCCTAGCCGCTTACGGCTACCCTCGCAATACCTTCGAATCCAACGCGGCTTACACCGAAGCCGTCTGCATCGAAACCCGCCGCATCTCCGGCGAA
Organism: bacterium; assembly: GCA_022842225.1. GTDB lineage: Bacteria > Bdellovibrionota > FAC87 > UBA2466 > UBA2466 > JALHPX01. The sequence goes on along the minus strand of JALHPX010000171.1, from coordinate 3,672 downwards.
TAATCTCTTAGTTCAACCAAATTTTACCTGTCCAAGACAGGTAAGCGATTGTGATATCGGTTAGGCATGAGCGAAGAAATTAGCTTTGGTAGCGATAATCATTATGGAGTGCATCCGGATGTGATGGCTGCGATCGTGCGGGCGAATTCGGGGGCTGCGCATGCCTATGGGGAGGATGCCTATACCGAGCGGGCCGTGGAGAAAATGCGGGCTGTCTTCGGATCGCAGGCCGATATCTTCTTCGTATTTAATGGGACTGCCGCCAATGTTTTGAGCATTCAGACTTTAGCGCGTCCACACCAAGCCGTTCTTTGCACTACCTGCGCTCATATTAATACCGACGAATGTGGGGCGCCTGAGGCCATGACGGGCTGCAAGCTCATTTCTTTTCCCCACCAAGACGGCAAATGGAATTCACAGAGTTTGGAGCAGGCCGAGCGAGTTATCTTGGATAACCTCGCGATGGCTCCCCACCGCACCGAGCCCAAAATTATCTCCCTCACCCAGACCACAGAGTTTGGAACGGTCTATTCAATCGACGAGATTCGCACGATTTGCGCGTTCGCGCGTCAGCATAAGCTTTACGTCCATATGGACGGCGCACGCATTGCCAATGCTGCGGCGGCGCTGGGCGTGAGTTTAAAGGAGATGACCGAAGGCGTGGATGTCGTCAGCTTTGGTGGCACCAAGAACGGATTGATGTGCGCTGAAGCAGTCGTGTTCTTGCGACCCGGCTTGGGGCAAGCCTTCCCTTACCTGCGCAAGCAGGCAATGCAACTGCCCTCGAAAATGCGATTTCTTTCTGCGCAGTTTGATGCGCTCTTTACCGACGATCTTTGGCTACGAAACGCGCAGCACGCCAACCAGATGGCGCGCCTGCTGGAGAAAGCGTTGCGGCCCATTTCCGGAATTAAAATCACCCGACCGGTGGAAGCCAATGCCGTTTTCGCGATTCTCCCTGCTGACGTGATTCCTCAACTTCAGAAACACACGTTCTTTTACGAATGGGATTCATCTTTGCATGAAGTTCGACTAATGGCTTCTTTCCACACGACGCAGACTGAGATTGAAGGCTTCGCCAAAGAACTCCGTCGTTTGGTCCAACCAACTAGCTGAACCACGCCCCGAGAAGTAAATGTCGTCGAGGTCTCGTAAAGAATGGTCATGAATTGCACGAAGGGAACGGCATATTAGAATAAGCCCTAGATCTGGATACCGACCAGAATCTGAAATACACTGTTCTTCCAGTTACCGTGATCCGGGGTGAGATTCACAAAGCTATTCGTGTAGCGGCCTTCGATAGTCCATTGCGAGGAATCCAGTCGCTTGCCGCTTAAGATTGCGCAGCCAAATCCAATCGAGCCGGTAAAATCAAACGGGCGCAAATTCGTACCACCGATGCCAGCAACGCTTTCCACACTTTTGGTAAGCGCAAAGCCAAATCCAGGACCGACCACAGCGTAGGGGCGAAACCGCGGCAGCATCAACTCTACTTTTGCGAGAAGGGGGATCTCGATGTAATCCGCCTTCACAGCACCGGGAGATCCAAAGTGACTATTCTGCGCGCCCTTCTGCACGTAATTTAATTCAGTCTGGACCGAGAGTAAGCCGGCGATCACTGCTTTGGTGGCTTTCAGACCGAGAGTCAGTCCACTGCGATTGGAAGAATTCTGCGGTGGGTCCGTGACTGCATTGGCGAGACTGATGCCGATGTGCGCACCATAACGAACCCGATACGGAGCAATTTCGTCCTCAGCAATTTCATCCTCCAGTAGTTTTTCTTTTTCGAGTAGTTGCTGTTCTTTCTCAGTAGCTTTCTCGATTCGCTTTTTCAAATCGGCTTCACGGGCCGTCAAATCGTCTGCAAAACTGGCAGTCGGGATGGCAATCTTAGCAAGCACAACGATAATCGCAATGAACCGTTTCACTACTTTTCACTCCTCAGCATCCGAATAGCACTGGATTAACTCATACTCGATTCTGGCTGGTTTTTCGACTTGCGTGTATTCTCGACAAAACTAAATGGCCCTATTTTATGGTTGGATAAATTTTATGAAGAACACTCTCATCGCTTTTGCTCTACTGACATTAATCTCGACCGAAGCCCTTGCGGAATTCTCGCTTTCTTTGGAGGCAGGCCCTACCTGGCAGACCCGCAACGACGTCCAAATTCCGCCAGATACGGGCACCGCTTTTAGCATCTCAGATATCGCGTCAGGGCCCTTCTTGCGCGGGCGACTCTATGCAAGTTTTGGGTGGAATGAGCGCCATGAATTGAGGGCGCTGGTGGCGCCGCTGTCAGTGACCGCTTCGACCACCTTCGCCCAGAATGTCGACTTCGCGGGGCAGACCTTCACGACCACCGCGCCCGTTGAAGCGACTTACAAGTTCAATTCCTATCGTTTGACCTATCGCTATTTGTTTTATCGAGGAGAGGATTGGCAGTTCAAAGTCGGCTTCACCGCAAAGATTCGAGATGCCGCGATTTCCTTGAGCCAAGGCACTACCAATGCGCGCAACTCAAATGTGGGATTTGTACCGTTACTCAATTTCGCGGCGAAGTATCAGGCGGGAGAAGATTGGTACTTGCTCTTTGATCTCGATGGTCTAGCTGCTCCCCAGGGTCGAGCTTTCGACGGTACGCTTCAGGTGGGTTGGCAAGTTTCGCCGAATTACGACTTCTCTGCCGGCTATCGAACCGTGGAAGGCGGGGCCAAAAACTCCACGGTATCTACTTTTGCTTGGATCCACTACATGGTCTTCGGCGCGACGGTGCGATTCTAGTTGGCTACGACAGGGGAAGTTCGACGACAAAAGTACTACCCAGGTTGAAACCAGGGCTATCTGCCCAGATACGACCACTATGGGCCTCGACGATTTGGCGGGCAATGAAAAGCCCCAGGCCTAATCCGCTTACTTCATTGTTATTCACATCGCGTTCAAAGCGATTAAAGATACGATCTTTGGAGTTGGGAGAAATTCCCATTCCCAAATCTCGAACTTCCAGGCGAGCCATTGCGGGGACTTGGGAGGACTTCGATAACACGACCTTCACGGGCTTCTTATTGCCGTAGCGCATGGCGTTAGTGAGAAGGTTGGTCACCACTTGCTCTATTCGCACACGATCCCAATTTCCTTCCAACTTCGCCTGGGACTCAAATGAAACCTCACTCCCCGCCTGCCTTAAAATGGGTCCAAAGCGTTCGACCACTTCCGATACCAATTTATCTAAGCGCACTGTTTCTTTGAGAACATTTAGCCGTCCGGAACGAATGTGTGCGATATCAAGCATGTCGTCGACCAATCGATTCAAACGATCGGCCTGACGCTCAATCAACGCCATAATCTGGTCCACTTGCGCGGGATGGTAAGTCTCGCGACCGCTTTCGTAGCTACGACGCGCAATTTGCGCCTGCAGCTTGAGTGAAGTAATGGGCGTTTTCAGTTCGTGCGAGGCAATGGATAAGAAATCATCTCGAGAGCGAACAGCCTCTCTGAGCGCTTGCTCCGTGATTTTCCGCTCCGTGATGTCACGAATTGTGAGCACGGCGAGCAAAAAAGCGCCTTTCTCATCATAAACGGGAGTTCCACCATAACTCACAAACGCGCGCTTGCCGGTGTCTTTGCGGATCAACTCTACTTCAAAATCTGTAAACTTCTCGCCATTGATGG
>JALHPX010000170.1 GCA_022842225.1 bacterium | reverse complement strand
ACGCCGTTGTCGACGGGGGCTGGAGCAGATCACGGCTACCAAGGTGCTAGTTGGCAGATGTATTCGGGCTGCGTCGCTTCGCCGATAATTTTAGGAAATATCGCGGCGGATCCATTTCCCACCGGCTACAAGGGCACATGGGGTCACACGGCAACCCAGCCCGAACTCGATGGCAAAATCGAAATGGGCCACGCCATGAATACGGTTGCAAGTTTATTACGAGTACCCTTACCGGTGCCTGCGAGACAGGCACTCGTTAACGGATCCGGTTCGACAGCCGTGGCCACCATTCCTCAAGGAAAAATCATCGCCTAGTTGCCGGTTGAAGAATGGTTAAATTCAGTGAACGATAGCGGCATGCTAAAAAAACTCTTCACGCCGTTTAAAATCCAAAGCGTCCAATTTAAAAATCGAATTTGGGTTTCGCCCATGTGTCAGTACAGCAGTGAGGACGGCCATCCTACCGACTGGCACTTGGTGCATTTGGGAAGTCGCGCGATTGGCGGCGCAGGTTTGATTATCGTCGAAGCCACTGCTGTTTCCCCCGAAGGTCGCATCTCTCCCGAGGACAGCGGCATTTGGTCCGACGATCACGTCGCCAGCTTTGCCCGCATCACTGATTTTATTAAGAAGCACGGTAGCGTGCCTGGAATTCAAATCGCGCACGCGGGACGTAAAGCGTCTACTACCGCTCCGTGGAAGGGTAAGGGCGCTGTCTCTCCTGCCGAAGGCGGCTGGCAAACTTTTGCGCCTAGCGCTATTGCGTTCGACCCTAGCTACCCCACGCCAAAGGCTATGTCTGTCGACGATATTAGCAAAGTCGCTAAGGATTTCGAAGCGGCCGCCAAGCGCTGTGTCCAGGCGGGATTTGAAGTTTTAGAAATTCATATGGCGCATGGATACTTGATGCATGAATTTCTCTCTCCCCTTTCCAATCAGCGCAAAGACAATTACGGCGGCAGCTTAGAAAACCGCATGCGCCTGCCACTAGGTGTAGCCCAAGCTGTGCGCAAGGCATGGCCTAGACATCTACCGCTCTTTGCGCGCATTTCTGCGACGGATTGGGCAGAGAGTGGCGGCTGGGATTTACCCGAGTCGATTGTGCTTTGTAAGGAGCTAAAAAAGTTAGGCGTTGATCTGATTGATTGCTCGACGGGTGGCACTTTAGCAGTGGCCGATATCCCAGTAGGCCCGGGTTATCAGGTGCGCTTTGCCGACGTAATTCGCAAGGAAGTTGGCATTGCTACCGGCGCGGTTGGAATGATTACGGAGCCAGACCAAGCCGAAGCAATTCTCGTGGCTAATCAAGCAGATGCGATTTTGATGGCGAGAGAATTCTTGAGAAACCCTTATTGGCCGTTAGATGCGGCCAAGAAATGGGGAATCTCGATTGAGAAGGCCAAGCAATACGGCCGGTCGTAAATCAGCGAACACCTGAGAAAACCGAAACACGCTTTGAATTCGCCAGGCAGTAGCGAATGTCCGATTCCCTGTCTGCAGAGTGCGCGGTAACGGGGCGGGCTTCCATGGGTTTGAAATAGTGGTCCCAATGTCCATTTGCATTGGCACCAAATCCGAACAACTCCACTTTGTTGCAGTGGCGCATCGCTAGAGCAACCGCCAGGAGCCCGGTTGATGGGCTCGTTCCCGCCAACCACCCTCTATCCACTGAATGAAAAAACGCCGGATGCAAAATTCGCAGTTTATCGTTGGGAATAGCTGCTAGAGTCGTCTTGCGGTGCTCATCCAACCAACGCTTCTGATCTACGTTAAAAATTACAAATAACGTATCAGTATCGGAGCGCAACTTCCTGCCGCTCTCTAGTATTTTCTCTGCGCTAAAGGCCTGAATAAAATGGAGGGTAGTCTTCTTACCGACATCCCACTCATAGCCCTCAGTGGGCGCCTCGTTAACGCGAATCACCCAATCATTTGCATCAATTTTTTCACCGTAGCCCGACCCCAGAAGGTTGCCCGAATTCCCGACAACAGAACACGAGCCAACTCCCATCGGCAATGGAGCAGTCGAGATATGAGCCAAGGTAGGCCTCCAGAATTCATAGGCAGACATGTGACCCAGCTCCGCAAACTTGTACCAAGAGAGTCGCCACCAGTGAGACAGCTCGCTCAGCTTCGGCAGATAGATGTCATCCATCGTTGTGGGAATAGTAGGATCGAGGGGGCCCACGGTGTTCTGCCACTCGCAACGCTCGACTCTCTGGAACTGAGTGTATGCCGCATAAAAAAGAAAAGAGAATAGTACCGCGGATAAAAGATAGATCTGGTACTGCTTGCCGGAGGTTTTCATTTTTGCCTCTTACCCCTGCGATCGAATGATGAAGAAACCGACTACGATTCCCAAACTACAAATAGCGCGCCACTTCAATTGCCGATCGGTAGCGATCAGGACATGCGCCAGCACCACTTGAAAAAAAATGCTCGATCGGTTGAGAGCACCAAAATAGGGCACGAGCTCCGATTGAGCGGCATAGGAGAAGCACACCTGTGCGCCCGCTAACAAAACTCCCGCGGTCGCAATCTGTGCGTATGGAATGAAGGACGTAACGGATGGGGATTCTTTCCGCGTCAACCACCCCATCGCGAGCGCCATCGCCGATAGAGAGAAGAGCATCCAAAACGAGAAGACGTAGATATCCGATGCCTGCAGCGCCTGCTTTTGAAACACTAAGCCAAACGCCGGAGGTATCGCCGCCAAAAACCCCAGCTGCGCCGTGCGATTTTTTCGCAGCTCCAGAATCGGAGAAAGCCAATGCGTTTGCGATGATAGATGGAAGCAATAGACGCTGAGAGCCACGATTCCCATCCCAACTAATCCCCCTAGCGTCGGCAGCTCCTCGAGAAAGGCCCATGCAGTGAGTAGAGAGAGAAGAGGCGTGAGTGCCGAGTAAGAAGCGACTGCTGCCAGCTCACCGGTTTGCAGTGCGCGCATATGCCACTGGCGCGAGAGCAGAGTGAGTGAAACGGTCAGTAGCAGCGGAATGAGAAATGCAGATTGAAAGATAACTGAGCCAGCTCCGTCCTGTAGCAGTGATGGCAGCAAGAAGATGCTGGCCACCAGATGCGTAATTCCAATCACCAGCCACGGCCGCGGAATCCGTTCGAGAAGTTTCTTAAGGGAAACAAAATGTCCGGCAATGGCAAATGAGCCCAATATGATAGAAGCCGAAATCATGCGGCATCCGGCCGACGAAAAAGTTTTTCAACGACCTGGAGATCCTCGGGCTCGTCGATTTCAAAGTAAGTTTCGGGACGCATGGGGTACAGGCCCACTCTTCCAGACAAACGGCACCTGGAGCTGAGGAGAGCTTCTCGAGAACTAATGTAGAAGGCCCCGTTCTCCACATACACGGTCTCATGTTCCTGGCGGCGGGGGCGAGAATCGGGGCGATAATTCATCGGCAGCGCGACATCGCCGTATTCCGTCCAGATGAAACGACGCTGCGGCACTACGCTAAGCAACGACGTGTACCCACCGCTTTTAAATTTCTGAATCCCGCCTTCCAAATCACTGGAGCGGAGCAAGGGCGAGGTCGCCTGGATCAAAACCAGATTAGAAAATTCCTGACTCTCGGCAAACTCCATCAGAACAGTCTCTGTCGGCGCCGTTTCACTTGCCGACTCAGCGCTGCGCCCGATGATTTCAAACTTCGGATGCTCTAAGTGAGCACGTAGTTCTCGCTCAATCTCTTGGCCATTTGTTGCCACAACAACGCGATCGATTTCACTACACTCAATCGCCGCCTGCAGAGCCCAGTAAGCCAATGGCTTATTCTGGAACGGAAAAATGTTTTTCTTTGGAATCGATTTACTACCCGCTCGCAAAGGAATGAGGGCGGTAAAGCCGCTGCGTTGATTCAATGCGTCACCTGATTGGAAGGGGAATGAGGACGGGAGAAGATCCCCAAGTATAAGTATCCCATTAGCGAGTGGTAATTTCTACCGACCCCTGGGACACTTTCATTTATGAAAAAACTCTTGGCGCTCCTTTGGCTCCCTTTTTTCGGCTTCGCGTGTTCGGCTTATGGCGCGGAATGTCTACCGACGTTTGAGCTCACCCAAGTGGGCAAGGCGAAGCAACCCGGATTGAATATTCGCGACAACTGCAAAGGGCCGGCTAACTGGAGCAAGTGGGATGAAGCGTTAAAGGCCCTTCTGGAAAAGAACCCAGGCCTGGAGTTAACGTCCGTCCACTTAACGGGCTGGGGCCCCGATGGACCGCTGGCACACTCGATTGCTACCGCATTTGAAGTATCTAAAGAATGGGAAGCGTTTCTCTTTGATCGGGGCCAGAAAAAAGCCAAAACCTGGGCGCCCAATAACCTCTTCACCAAAATCTATAACGAGGGGAATCTCGGGATCGACCTCGCTGAATTGTTCAATAAAAACGGCTACAGCTTTGATCTGACTTCGGTGGAAAAAGTTTTTGAAATGAACGCCAAGGAGCTGCCGTTTGCCAAGAAAGATCCCAATTTAAGAAAATCCAACAAGAGCATCCCCTACACCGCCGGAATTTTTTATTTCAAACTCTCAAAAATCCCACCCTCACCTATTCCGAATGAGACTTTGTGGCCTCGCATCGACGCGGTGAACGCGAAGGTAACCAAAGCGAAAAAGCTCTCGGGCACGATTATGGGCGAAGCACTCATCGAAGCGCGCGCGATCCTAGCCGACGCCCAGTTTGATCCGGACTACCAAAAACTCAGAGCCTGGGCCTTCGATAACAACAGCCACGCCCAAGCGGTGAAGTTAACAAAAAGAGCGGCACCCGTTTTTATCATCCTCTACGACGGCGACTACGACCGCCACCAGATCGACTACACATACTTTAAAAAGCGCGCCAAGAAAGGCACCGAGTCCCGCCAACTGCTCGACGCTTATCCCCGTTACTCCAACGCCCTCCTCACATCGTCTCCCAGCGCCGAGATCGAATGCACCTTCCCATTCGACCTCCAAGGCGAAGAAATCCCCGCTAATAAACTAAAAGCCGAACAAAAAGCGGCTGTCGCACAATGGAAATCATTCGCGAAAAAGTGGAAAGACCCAGTCCTCAAGGACATCGCAAACAATTTCTCCAAATGCATCGGCGCTCGCTAAGAAGGTGTCCAAGAAGGTGTCAGTCTCCCTCGGGGCCCCAAAGGTAGCGGTCACAAAGTCCTACGCCGCCGGCTGGGGGATCCAACGACGCATCAAATCTCCTGACTCTCTGCCGCAGTCACCATCGAGAGGCTCACAGAGGTGAAGGTGTATACACCGTGTGTGAGTGTCCAATAGTTGGACACATTTTCACAATTGATAGCCTACACTTACGCTCACCCGATGGCCCCCCAGTTGCATTATTAAGGATTGCACACAATTTAACCAAAGGGCCCGTATGAAACGCTTCAATGCCTTAGTACTCTTAGTACTCACTTTAGTGAGCCTGAATGCCTTTGGTGAAGAGGGCGAATTCGATCCTCAAGCCGTGCAAGCGGAACCTGATTACGCATCTAAGTACATCAACGAATACGACTACACCCGCGAAGAGACTTACGACGATATGCAACGTCAAGTCGATGCAGTTGTAGAACCGCCAATGCCTGAATTCCAGCCGCCGCAAAATTCCATTGAGAGCGATGATTTTGCTATTCGCGGCCAATCAGAAAATGCACCTGGATTGCCTGAGTACAACTAAGTTTGTTTAATTGAGAGCAGTACTGCCCAGTAAACCCTTTAGGGTTTCCACGATGCGCGCTTGCGCCAGCCCGCCATTTCGAAAATAAACCGGTTCGTCTTTCATTGAAGGGTAACGCTGATAGAGCTCGCGAATCAGCCCCTTACAAATCCCCACGCGATGATTCTGAAAGCGGGTACGACGATTCACTTCTTGCGCTTCACGATACGCGGGCCAGAAGCCCGGGCGTTGATCGGGACCACCGCCAATGCGCGTATAGGCAATTACGTAACTCACTACACAGATTTGCTCGTCGGGTTCGGGAACGTATCCCTCTTTAAGACTGTATCGCATCGCCGCCCTTCTACCACTGAACGGTTGATTCCAATAGCTCTTCCATGAGAAGACGCCTCCTTCATGAAGTTGCTTTTTACAGCCTTTTTCGCCCTCCTAGCGGCCCTGCCGGCCTACGGCTTCAGGAAGATTACCTCCTTGGAAAGCGTCGTTGAAGCGGTGAAAAACATGGACCCTCGCGAGACGGTTGTCGTACTTGATCTCCATGAAACCCTTGCAGAATCTGCATCTGCGGCCGGCTTGGGAACGACCGCGTTTTTAGAAGCGCTCAAGCAGCGGGGCATACTGCCAGTCGACCGCTTTGCGGTATGGGAAGAGATTCACCAAACCACCTCCCTGGCCCCCATGGAACCGCGAACTGCTGAATGGGTGAAGAAGCTTCAGGAACAGGTACCGACGATCGTTCTTACCGCGGCCCCTCCCACCTTAATGGACCGCTATCATGAGCAGCTCCGGGAACTCGATATTGATATGTCCGCACACCCCGGCAATTTTTCAGGGCATCAAATTTTGTCGGTAGGCACGGCAAATATGGTTTTAAAGAACGGGATCCTCGCCAGGGGTGATGGTTGCACTAAGGGGGACGCACTGAGGATGCTCTTTAAGAGGCGCCGAGCTTTTCCGCGCAACTTAATTGTCGTCGACAATCAGTTCCACCACTTGCTGGCAATCAGTAAGACTCGCTTTCGTTACGGCAATGTCCCTGCCAACGTCGAGCTCTTTCACTTTCGTGGCCATAGAGAACGCAAATCTGTCGACTGGCAGATTGCACTAGCTGAACTTCAGACAAAGCTCGCTCTCGACTCGCAGTCTGTTTTGCGGCACTGTCGCAAGCTAGTTTCCTTTTTCGGCGAGCAAGTTCTATGAAGGTAAAGATTCATGAGCCGTCTACCTGGGTGCCTTATC
>JALHPX010000169.1 GCA_022842225.1 bacterium | reverse complement strand
ATGCGAGCGCTGCCGCATAAAGACGAGTTCCGCGATTGGCCGACGAGCTGGCCCAGAGACGATTTCCCAAAGCAGCCATCGCAGCAAGAAAGCTCACCGCAAAAACCGGCGAGAAAGCGTAAAGGTAATCGCTCTTCGTGAAGATCGCGAGACTTTGCCAAGCAATGGGCAAGCTGCCGTAATCTAAGAAGGCGACTGCGAGCGCATCTTCAATCTGTCCCGCCTGCCCCACCCAACGACCGAGCAAAGAATATTGAATGGTTTCGCTATCCCAAAAGAAAAAATCCACCCACTCGGCCGCCACGCTGACGGCTAAGCAAGTGCCTACACCGACGGCAAAGGGGATCATGTCCTTGTTCCGAGGAAGTTCCGTGCGCAAGAGTTTCCAGAGCGCAAATGTCAGACCGACTCCCAAAATTCCCAAGACAGGTGGCGAAATACCCACGCCCAACCAAAGAGCGGGCAAGGTGAATAGACCTGCCATCAACCAGCCCGCCACCGGTGCGAAGCAGATAGTGATCCAGGGCCCTAATGTCGAAGTGAGCGGGTAAGCAACAAGCCAACCCAATAGAAATACCGCTAAGTTCAGTGCGAGCAAGGTGTCACCTCAAAGTAGCGAGTAATGCGGAGTTCAGAACGAAAATTTCTTTGCCCAGCTCGTAAACATGGAATGCCGGAAACATGGGATCGGCGTGCTGATCAAAGAAATGCACAACCGGATCTTGCGGGCCGGCTTCAAAGGTACGATGAGGAAGTTTCTTGAGGCCCGCGGATTGTTCCTCGGTCAACTTGGAAGCATATTCGGAACCCGTATTCAGAACGACATTGCCCACTTTTTTAGCGATCCACGGGTTTACCAAAAGCTTTGTAGCATCTTGGAAATTCACCTGCGCACTGGGAAAATTCACACCCAGGTGGGTATAGAAATCTAAAGTTACACTCGCAAATGCAGAGCGGTTTTGTCGGGCTTCCTGGATTGCAGATTCTAGTTGGTGACCAGGATTGTGCACGAAATGCACTCCCAACCGTTGCCACAAGTTGCCGCCGCCTAAATTTAAGAGGGCGGCCCAAACGAGAATTCCCGCAACGGCCCACTTGCGGTTCTCACGGTAGGCGTAAGCCGCCGTCATCGTGCCGGCGATGGCCATCTCCCAGGCCAGTAGCGGAGTGTCCAACGTCGATCGCCAGATTCCCGTGGCCCCACTCGTCTGGGGAAAAGCCATCGCTGCAAACCGAATAGCAAGCAAGGTACCGCCCAAAGCCGCCGCGCGAGTAAACACTCCCAGCGCACGTGAGGTGGAGAGAGATGCTTTTTGACTCGACGAAGGCTTGCGCTTTCGGGCAGCTGGCGACTTCATTTAAAACTCCCTGGATTAACCGGTTTCCAGAAAAACTTTCGTTGAATGTCCTGGACGTACGATGTGTCGAGCACCCAACTAACCAGCACTGTCGCCGCCATTAAGTGTGAGAGCGAATAAAAAGTCTGACCCTCACCGGAATAAACCAGCAACGCCGATAGGCTCATGGGAAAAGCGAAAAGAAGCAGGCCGACAGAGCGCTTTTTTCGACGATAGAAAGCAAATCCTAAAGCGAGTATCCAGAACAAGCCAGACCAATAGGCGGCAATGCGGTAAGAACCAAACTGCACGCTCAATGGCGTGGTATCAGTGAGCACACGGAGGCTACGGCGAACGAGAATGCCTGCGTACCAAATCGGATCTCCACTAACCCTCATGCCGAAAAGCTTCGCCATCAAGGGTTCGTATGCCGGAGTGCCGACGACACCCTCGGAGGCAACGTCGCCTGCGACTAAATAGGCCTGCTCATCGCTCGGCACATGGCCATACTTTTGATCATAGTCCCCAAGACCGATGTACATCGAGTGCCAGAAGTGCCTTCTGATTTCTACTCTATCTTCGAGGTATGAGCCGCAGCCGGCAATAACCAGCGCGACTCCGCCTAAGTGCAGCGCGATTCCGCCCAGGCGTTTTCTCAGATCCAGTTCACTGAAGAACCAAAATATGCCGCAGGCGGTAATGACCAAGAAGAGGCACTCGGGTCTCACGAGTGCGAGGCCACCCAAGAGAACCCCGGAAAGCACGATATAGCCGAAAGCAAACCAGACATTGAATCGTCGATAGAAGAAGGGAAGGCTGCCGGCCAGAAGAACGATTGCGCAGGTAATCGGCCAGCTAAAGGCAGTTGCACCTCGATAGACTTCGGCAATTTGAAAAGGATTCGAACCAAGAAACAAAACAGTGATGGCACCCACTGCGTATCGACTGGCCCAGCAAAAAGATACCCACAGGCCGACTAAAGCAGTAATGAAAGCAATGACCGCCGGATAGCCACTAAGAAAATTTTCAGCCCCTCCGACCAGATGCAGTCCAGATCCGGCCGTATCTCGATAATCGTCGATTAAAAGGACGCCTGGAGACAGGAACGAAGTTTGCCAAAGAGCGATAAGAATGCCGCCTGTGACAGCAAATTTTGAAAAAGGACTCAAAGACGCAATAAATTCGCGAGCTGCTTTCATGTTTTGCCGGGATGTGAGCTTGAAATAAGAAAAAGACGAGGAAAGACGTAAGTGTATCTATTTTAACCTAGCCCCGCGAGTGGTGCCACTTCCAAAAGACCCATTCCGTGACGCGGCAGTCGGCAAACTCCTTTGCCCGCGTCAAGTACATGAAGCTATTTGTAAAAGTCCGCATACTCGGCAGGGATGCGATCGGAGCGGTAAATGAAATTAGGATTACGGAATCGAGGATTGCCGTTTTCGTCCATGCGGTTGTCGTAATTAGGTTCCACGCCGAAGGAAGTGGGGAAATTGCCTTGGAACTTTCCACCCTTTCCGAAATCCGGAATTTTATCCGCGAAAGGCTCGTAGGAGAAGATCCGCTGACGATTGCCGTAGGTCATTCCGTAATTATTCAGGTTGAACGCCCCAGTCGTAGTGTTTCTCACTCCGGGATAAAGGAAAGCAAAATTGGTTTGCGTGTACTCATGGCAACGCATGCACGACTCGGAATTCACCGCGACAGAGTGCACGTCGAAGGAAGGTAAAATCGTGCTGTTGGTACCCGTAGGTCCATAGGCAACCTGGTTGCCGTTCTTTTTCCACGCTTGTCCTAACGCCGACGAGAAGACTGCCTTGCTTGCAAGCTGCCGCTCAGTTTGTTGAGGCAGCTGAGGAATTTTATCTTCGTACCCTTGCTCATTGATGACTGGCACGTGGTAATCGCTCTGCACCGGCTTGGCGCGAGTCAGAGTATTCGGATTACGAAGATGCGTCACCACTCCAGACATACCCGCGGGCGCGTCGGATTCGATTGCGGAAGCTAAGTGCTCGGCGGTTGGGAAAGCTCGATAGGCCGTCGCTTGAGTGCATAGGTCGGGCGCCATTTCCCGCAGGCGGATGTCTTTCACCACGCCGTTCTCAATGACCACTTCGCCGACAATGGATCCGACAGGCAGCTGGTAGTCGTAAACTACGCCCGGAGCCCCAGTGTCATTCGCATCCTTGTAAGGCATTTCGGTATAGGAATCAGGCAACGACTTGCCATTCACTTTTGGCCGCCACACAAATTTAAAATTCTGGGTATTAGCACCTAGACCAAAACCCTGACCCAATACTCCGCGCAAAATTCCACTATTAAACATCTTCGAACCGTCTTTAAAAACCCAGGAATCCAAAATTGTGCTCGTCGACAAATGCATTCCCGATACATCTCTTGAGCCACCATCTTGGTATTTTCTCGCCAAGGCGCCTGGCCCGCTGTGCGCATAGAACTGGGTAGAAGGATCGCTAAAAATCGCATTTAAAATAGGATTGTTCGTCTTAGGCAAGGACGCCCGGTACGCTTGCTCCATCTGTGGAGTCGTCATACGCGGCGGCAACTCAGTTGAATTGCCAACGAATTTTTCGATAGCCGCGCGATTCAATTCTTCTTCCGATTTGCTTTCATCAGTCCGCAGAATGTAGGCCATCAAGCCCTTTTGCTCTTCATCGGAAAGCTTGCCGTACACGTCGCTCTTCATCATCTCGTACACTTTAAAAGTGCTCACTCCGAGATTGCGCTTTTCAAGCGCCGCTCGCAAACCACTGAGCGCTTGCTCGGCTGAACCAGAGAGAATCAGATGACGACCGGATCCTTCGGTGTGGCACGCCATGCACTTTCCAATCGCAGCAATCGCCGCTGGAGTGGCTTTTCCATCCGCTTGCGCGGTTGCATGCACCGGGCGCTCGGGAGGACGGGCATGGAGCTTTTGGTCTTCCGCTTTAAGTGCCGCCCACTTTCTTTCATCCATCTGAGTAACTTGTGGATTTCGCAGACCTGCAATATTTCTGGAGTGCTGCACGGTCGCGGTGTCGCGGATATCAGCAGTTTCAGGAACTTTCGCGGCGTCTGGAGTTAATTCTGGCTTACCGGAGAATGAATGGCCTGCGCGAGCACCGCTGGCAGGTAAATTGCCTCCGCCAGCGCTTACGTTAAACGGACTACCTTGTGGCTGACGACCCGGAGCAAAGCCTTGTCCGGCCGACGCTAAGGAGGGACCAAACGGCGATACCTGCTGCTGGCTCGAAGCCTGTGAGGTTTCGCCTATTTCCGATTGTGCCAAGCGGCTTACTTCGATTTCGGATTTCCACTTATCAATTTCGGCTCTGTATTTATCGACGGCCTTAGAAACCAAAAGGCTCTTATCGCCATACACTCCACTGCCGTAGCTTTGATCATAAGCCAAGAGCAGCTCGCGCCTAGCCTGCGCGGAAATCTGTTTGCCGTCAGTGGTTTCGATTGTGCCGTCTTCCAAAATGCGCACATTCGACCAGCCTCCGTCAGTGTTTGTAACGTAAGCCCACTCCTCTGTAGACTTCCGAACGGCGCTCAGACCAGGAATTTCTTCGCCCGGTCCGTCCAGCTTCGCCTTCGTCGCGACGGGGCGGGCGGGCTTGGCTGCGGGCTGGTTGTCATTGAGTGATGCCGGATCAAAAGCGGTTCCGGGAATCAACGGCGCTGCCGTTGCAGCGGCGTCCACCGACGCAGTTTGGGACTGCGCACTTGCCGGCTGGCGTGAGCCACCCGAAGGGCGAGTAGTTTGTGGCGAAGTACCAGAAGCTCCATGCTGCGGACTTTGCTTGGCTGCCGATTCAGACAGCGAAGCTAACTGCTGCCCGCCGCTCGACGACAGCGCGCCATTTTGGTCAAACGGCATCTTTGATTTTTGCAGTGACCTGACCAGGTAACCAAGGCCCGAGCCATCAAAACTGAAATCCCGTTCAATGACAGAAGGATCCGTGTTTTTTACTGACTTAAGTAGCCGCCCGTCCGCGTCCCTTGTCTCTGTTGTCATCGCAGTGGTGGAAACGGCCAATGCGCCAATCAGTTCTCCGTCGGCATTGGTAACTCCCGAGCCCGAGTCGCCGTTATGGATCTTACCCACCTGATCGGGCGAGAAAAACTCGGTGGTCAAAACACCGGCGGTCGAAGACTCATGTACTGCCGCAGTAAACTTGTTGCCACCACCCGGATTGCTCGCACCGCCTTGGTTCTCGACTGAAGAAAACCGCTTCCGCGTAGAGACGGCCTCACCGGTCCTGACGGCTACCGTTCCGTCCGAATTCAAGGGGCCTATTCGGGCTGGCGTTAACCGCGCAATTAGACTGCATGCTAGGTCAATATAGACAACTGCGTAGTCGTTTTTGCCCGTTTCCTTTTCGCCATTAAGCGGAGGAACATAAGGCGTCTCCACGCGCACTTGATTCCTAGGAATGATAAAGCTGGCCTCGCGTCTCTCACCCGGATAGCGAAACCAAATTTCCTTTGAAAAAACCTGGCCAAGTTCGTTCGTCACGCAGTGGCCGGCGGTGAAGAAAACGGCTCGGCACATACCGGGCGAATTGAGCGTCGCTTTAGATGCGAGCGTTCCGCTGCAGGCGTCTAAGCTCATTTTTCCGGCCGTACTCGACATCGTACCGAAGTCCATATCAATGCGGGAAAGTGTGTCGGCAGTCGTGCGAGTGCGAGAGTTACCGTGTTCGGCGAAGAGAGAAAGCGAAGCCATCGCCCCTGCCGCCAAGGCAAGAACCGAGAAAGCTGAACGCAGCTTTGCGATGTAACTGGCTACCCCCATTTGACTCCCCTGCATTGTGTAGAAGCAATACAGGCGCCAGAATACGGGGGAATCTAAGACTAAATTAAGTGCCGGAATTTATAGGGGTTTAGGGTGTATTCTGGCTGTATTCTCTGAGCTCGAGAATACGCGCAAAGCGTAGACTAAATTCTAGTCGTTCTAGATCTTGGACAGTCCCTGAGGTATTCACACCGCCATGCCGTCTGCCGACCTCTTTACGCTCAAACGCTTGTGCAAATTCATCGAAGATCACCGCGCGCAAAAGGCTTTAATGCCTACTCTTTCAGATTTAGATCAGAACGGGTTTCCAAAGGAAGTCGTGCAGGCAGCCC
This sequence comes from bacterium, assembly GCA_022842225.1. GTDB lineage: Bacteria > Bdellovibrionota > FAC87 > UBA2466 > UBA2466 > JALHPX01. The sequence continues at coordinate 473 of JALHPX010000169.1, read as the reverse complement.
TAAAGAAAGGCCTGATTAAAGAGCTCTATTCCGACATGAATACCGGCGCCGTGGTTAAAGTCTACAAAGTAAACCGAGATTGAGAGGCGGACTTTCGCACCTCTCGCTGCCCATGCTATAAAGCTGGCACGGAAACAGGAGACTTCATGAGCCACTCAGCCAATCAAAACCTGCGACTTTTTCAGAATAAATTTAAACTCGATTCCGGTTGCGTGGATCTCGATCTCGACGATCTGCAATTTCGCAAACTGCGCCTGGCTGATATCGGCGCCCGTGTTTTGCTCCAATGCAAACTCAGTAAAGAGCAGCAACAACATGCTAAGGTCTCCGATGCCACTCCTGCTATTTCGCTCAAGAAAAAGTACGCGCAGCTCCTGGGGCCCGGCGTGCACCTGGAGAATGTTGAAATCTTAGAGTGCGGCGACGGCAAAGAGGTTTCAGAGCAGGGCACTCCCGTATCGGGCGGCGACGAA
>JALHPX010000168.1 GCA_022842225.1 bacterium | reverse complement strand
GCAGGGTGAGTACGAAGATCGATTGAAAGTGGTTGGCTTTAAGAAAGATAGACAGACCAAACCAGCTACTGGATGCAAGTGGGTAGGAACCTCTTTGTCTCTTCCGAAAGCTGAATCCGGAAGTAACTACCGCTACGACTTAGCCAATTTGATTCGGGATATCACGGGCTCCACCTGCACCTTCAAAGGCCTAGCAGTTCCATCGTGGCTAACGGTGTCGTCCAGTGGCGTGCTTTCTGGAACCCCCGGAACTTCCGACGTAGGGGATGTCGCCGTGGGAGTCGAAATTTCAGATGGTAAGATCACCGAAAGAAATGGTCTGATCCTTGAAGTAGATAGCTCAGATCCTGCATTGAAGAAAATTAATAGCGTTCAGCAGCTCGAGATAACTTCCGGGTCGTACCTTGATTACAGTGCTTACTTTTCGTCGATGCTGGCCAAGGGGGGCGCGAAGTGGCTGATCTCCTTCCGCCCGTCATTCCTAAGCACTCCCAACTCCGGTTGGGACGATAAAGGCGTCTTCTTCCTTTCATCCGAGGCAGACCCTTCAAGCACGGACCAAGGTATGCACGTCATGAAAATGGAAGTAACTTCAGGCAATGAGACGGAAACTGTCTGGTTCATTCTCAATGTCCTCGGAAGTAACTACTAAGTCAGGCTAAACGAAAGCCATTTTAAAAGCGCCCACGGTGCCGATGACACCGTGGGCTTTTTTGTTTTGATTAGGGCAATTTTTTGCCGGAGAAACGGAGCTGCTGCTTCAAGAAACTATCGTCGTGCCACACGGTGACATCTTCGATTTTCCCTGCCTTCTCTACTGCTTTGAGCTCGGGTAACAACCCAACCCACTGCGGCTTGTAGCCGACAGCAGCCGCACGTGTTTGCGCTTGTTTCATCCACGTGGAGTCGTGCACTCCGCCGTACTTGGAATCCAATTCGTCGGCTTTGGTCTTATCGCCCTTACCGATGGCTTGCATGAGTTCCGCCAGCAACTTGCCTAAGCCCTCACGCACCTTCGCGGTGTCGGTGACTTCGAAATAGACTTTATCGCCGGACTTCCAGGCATCGCCTTTTTCGTTGGTAACTTTAATGCCGTAGTTGCCCGCAACGAGGTAACGCGAGATCAAGTTAAACGCGCGCTCGTGCGGACGACGGTATTCGGTGTCGCCTTCGGGGATGCGGTTTAAAGTGATCAGCATCGCGTCAGTTACGAAGTCTAGGTAGTAAACCTTCAAATCGTCGTCATTGATGCCAGCGATCTTCATCACTTCTGGATCGCCCATAAAGTAAGCGGCAGCACCTTCCGCGCGCGCCTCTTCCAACATCTGCCCGTGGGGGCTAATATCGACGGCAAAATTAGGTTTGCGCATGCCTATCGCGTGGCCCAGGGACTCATGCAGCACGATGGCGAGTTTGCCCATTTCTGGCAGGCTCTTATCCATGCGATCGCGATCGTCTTTCTTTAAGAAGAATTCACCAGCGGCTCCTGGAGGCGCGCCTTGGCTGCGCGCGGTGGTCCAGTTAACGACAATCGTCGAGAGCGACGGAGCAAAACGGCCCAAGTGATCGTCCGCGGTGTTAAATCCACCAGGGCAAGCGGGGCAAAGTCCGCCCACTGATAATTGCCAATCGATCAAAGTCGTATTGGCGACCGGCTTGGGATTATCAAACTGTCGATCCCAAGGAATCGACGATTGCAGCGCGAGAATAGTTGCGGGCTCTGTGACCTGCTTCACTAAATCGCTTTTGATCGTTTGGAACACCCAGCTGGTCCAATTTGAAGTATGGCCCAGTGGATCGGAATAGTTATCGCCGAATCCAGCGGCCAGGCGCACGGCACCCGTCGATTTATTCGCCGCAATGGCAGCGGCGTAAACGTAAACGGCGTTGGAATCGGCACTCTCGAGGGCGCGCTTGGTAAATTCCAACGACGCTTTGTCGTAGCCCATGGGCAGAAGATCAATAGCGGCTTGCAAATGCGGCATGCCTTTTTTGAGTTCCTTGGCGTAGAGGCCTTCTTCGACATCGCCCTTCACAAAAACGCCCGACTTACCCTTGAGATATGCGTCGAGAATCAATTCAACCCACTCGAAGTAAAGGCGGTCGCGTTTTTCTTCCAACTTGGCCTTTTGCTTCTCATAGCCTTCGACTTCGGCAACGCTGAGGCCCTCTTTCTTCATGGCTGCTTCGAGATCCGAAATCTCGGTTTGGTATTTATCGAATTGAGCTTGCTCCGGCATCGCGGGAGGCAAGAGGAGATCTTTGCCGCCGGTGCGGAAAAACGACTCTTCGATTTTGCCCTCTTTACCGCGCGACAGATAGGAATTTCCCGGCGTGTAGCGGTGCGGGTATTTCGTCTCGCGGAATTCGCGGATCTCGTCGAGGCGGAGGCCTGCTTGATAAAACGTCTGCGTACCTAACTCGCCATTGGGCCCTTTGGCGTAGGACTCGTGGTCCGGATCGAGAATCGTTTTCACGTACTTATCGAGTTGCTCCTCGGTCACAGCACCCGATTTGCTCTCCACCAAGCGCACGGCACGACGCAGTTTCTTATCGGTGAGATTCATGACGATTTTATTCTGACCACCCCAAACATAGGGGCCGTGCCAGAGGTAATACGTTTTTAAATACTCTTCGATGGCGGTAAGCACCGAGGGATTGAAATTCTTTTCGGCCTTAAGAACTTTGTAACTGGTGTAGAGGTCTTCGATAAAATTGCGAATCTCTAAACCTTGGGGGTGCGCCTGAATAAAACTCAGGTCGCGCGTAGCTTTGGAGAACTCGTTGAAGTGGTACGACAACTCTTTGTCTTGAAGACTGAGCTTGTCGAAATCATCGAGGAAAACTTTGACGACGTAATTGTTACCAAATGTTTCCTGGAAATAACGATTGGTCGATGCGGGCGGAGTGCTGGCATCCGCAAAACTCACACTAGATAAAATAGATATAAACAACGCAAACGACTTCATCTTACCCCCTACCCTTTTGTAAAAACTATCTGATCCCTGGGTTAGCATGCTTTCAGGTCGCGACTCAATCAGGAAGACGCGCCGGGACAACCTACGCCAGTTCTGGCTAGGGGTGTAAAAATCGCCGTTTACAATACCGCCCCAGTTTGCCAAACTCCGTGGTCTTAATGGTCCCGGGTAGCTCAGTTGGTAGAGCAGGTGGCTGTGAAGAAGGGCGTGAAGCAACCTAGAGTGGAGCGACGACGTTACGCCGATCGAAGAGAGTACTTACTCGAAGCGGTCAAGAAGCGACGGCGCAAGGTTCGACAGATGGCTGTCGAATTCAAGGGCGGCAAGTGCCAGATGTGCGGTTACAACCGCTGTATCGAAGCACTTGAATTCCATCACACTGATGCTTCTCAGAAGGATTTTGGTCTTTCGGACAAGGGTTACACCCGGTCCTGGATAAAGATTCAGGCTGAGATAGAGAAATGTGTTTTGGTTTGTGCCAATTGCCACAGAGAACTTCATGCTCAAACGCAGCTTTCCGCTGAAAAGCGGATTGAAAAATCGGGTGAATTCAGGGAAGCCCTCCCTACTTTAAGCAATTAAAGAGAAGGGTAATCCTGAGCGAAGTCTGGCAAAGCGTAAGATATCGGTAGCCAGAAACGTGCAGAGACTAGGGGATGAGTAGCGCAGCGATAAGCCCCATTAGCGCCCGACACCCTCCGGATACGAAAGTATCCTGGGTGATGAGATAGTCCAGACCCCATGGAAACATGAGGAGCAACTGTAACCACCCTGTCGGCGGTTCGAGTCCGTCCCCGGGAGCCAATTAAACCCTCCTCGTTATTTGCCCGCGTCTTTTGCAGAATCCTCAAGAATCATATCGCTCGCCTTTTCACCGACCATGAAGACGGACGAAGCGATGAAGAAGCCGGGGATGTCGGGGAAGACAGAGGCGTCGGCGACCCAAAGGCCCTCGGTGCCAATGACCCTTAAGCGATTATCCACGACTTTGCCGATAGCGGCCGTTCCGGTGGCGTGGTGTCCCCAGGCGACATTGCGCACCCATTGCTGGATATTTTCGTCGGTCACGACCGCTTGGCCGGGGAAGGCTTCCTGCGAAATGATATCGCCTAGGTTGGCATTGAGTTCGCGGACAATCTTTACCCCCTCGGCAACCGCCTTTTCGTCTTGCATGCCGACAGGCTTGCCGTCTGCGTCCTTACCTTCGGTAAAATAATGGAAATTGATTTTGGGTTGCACACGCGGATCCGACGAAGCCAATAGCACCTCGCCGCCCCGATTGGCCGTGCGGGCCTTGAGAATAACCCAGGAAAAAGTGTCCTTTCGCTGAGTCGAATCCGCCGAGTAGCCTTGGTAGTAACCCGGGAAAGATCCCGGCACGCCGAAGATATAGAGGTCTGGCTGGTCCAGCGCCGGATCGGAGCGAACAATCATTCCCACAATCACGCCATTGGTAGCATAAATCCCTTTGCCCGAAGTGCGCCACTGATTGAATAGCGAATCCGTCGCCGACGGAGTAAACCCTGCATTTTGCAAAAGCGAGAATGGGTTGCGGTAATTAGAAATCACTGGGACCTCATAACGATCGTGCAGATTCGTTCCCACCGCCGGGGAATCGACGAGCGTTTCAATGCCGTTCGCCTCCAACTCGGCTTTGGGGCCGATGCCGGAGAGCTTTAAGAGCTTGGGTGTTTCAAACGTGCCCGCGGCGAGAATGACGCCTTTAGTGGCGTAGACGCTGGTGGAGCCTTCCACGCTGCCAGCTTGCTCATCTTCCGCTCCGCCTAGATTCTTGCCGAAAATAATCTCAACGCCGTTGGCGCGCTTGTTCTGAAACAACACTTTCCCCGCCAGCGCATTAGTAACGATATGCAGATTTTCCGCATGCTCGTTGGAAGTTTTTAACAGCAAGTCGCGTACGCCATTGCGCCGGCCTTCCTTCACGGCGAGAGGAGTGATCACCAAACCTTCTTCTCCCCGTGCGACGGAACGCCGATCGTTGGGATCGAAGAACGAAAGCGCTCGTCGCAAAAAGTGCGTTAATCCGCCTGTCCGCGGGCGTACGAATTTCTCCGTCGCCAAAACAACTTTGCGCAACTGCCTGTCGCCAAACGCTAAACCTAAAAGCACATCCCAACGCGGCTGCGAAACAGTCAGCCACCCTTTAAATCCATGCCCGCCGCCGTTCTTTAACGCCGAAATCCCGAGCGTTTCGCCAACCCAATGTAAAAAACGCAGCACGGGGCGATGGCGGTTGTTCTCGATTTTCTCCGACCAATAGCGCGACATCTGACTATCGGACCACGAGGCATCGCCCGTTGCTTGCGCAATCCGATCCCAATCACCCGCGTGGGGAAGTACAGAGATCATGGCGTTGACCAATGTGCTGCCGCCAATGCCTTCGCCGCGTGGATAAAGAATGCCTTCTAATTTATCGTCGTATTTGGGGTCTGCTTTGGCCTGTGTGCTGTCCGCATAATGGGCCGTGCTGTAATCGAGTGCAACCGCGGGAGTTTCTGAAGCAAGTCCGTGAAACGCCGGGACTTGGGATTCGATGGGCAGCTTACGATCACCTGCTTCGACCACTAAGACTTTGTGGCCGGCTTGAGCCAATCGGGAAGCAACAATACCGCCGCCTGCTCCCGCACCTACGACGATGTAGTCGTAATCCAAACCTGCTGTTCTTGTGAGTAATTCGCAGCTTGAGATTTCTCGGGCTTGCAGTGAAAAACTAAAACCCAAAACCACGAGTAATAAGCACTTGTAGATTCCCAACATAAACACCCCAAAAAACCGACGTAAACTCTGTTAAGGCCCGTGTGATTGATACCTACCGTGCAGAGCACTTAACTGGCGAGTAAACGCCTCAATTTCCGCCATCTCTAAATCGCCCGACGAGAAACCGACTGCGCCCCGTATTTGCTGGCTTCTCCAATAGCTCCCCGCTTCACTCCCGGTCGGACTGCCAGGATGCGGACGGCCCATCACGGCCCCCACTGCGCGGCCTACTCCCAGATCGCCCAGGGGAATATGCATTCCGAATCCGGGATTAAAGCTCATTTTGTCGGCGAATGTGCGCACGTCGTTAGCGAGGTTTACATCCGCCAGAGCGCCGCCCTGACCACGATCGGTGACAGGTAATTCTTGCAACAGCTTGATCCGCGCGACGGGAATGACATCCGTTTTCCAGCGCTTACGCGGATCTTCGATAGGAGTATTGGAAGGCGTGAAGGGGTCGTCCAATTGGATATAAAGTTCGAATTCGATATCGCGCAGCCGATTCCAACGTTTAAAATCCTCGGAAATCGCCTGCGATTTGAGGACGCCCTGAAAGGCGGCCTTGGTGTAATTCCACCAGCCCGCGCGTTCTTTTAAGATCTGAGCATTCGCTTCGTTATCGACGAGACGCACGCCGTACTTGAAAGCACGTCTTTGATTGAGGGGTACAGACTCGTCCAAGAGGTAAGCGTGGCCTGAGCCAAAACCAACATTGCCGTAACCTAAATAAGGAGAGGAACGAACAGGCCCGTTGTTAATGGTTGCTGGCGCCAGAACAAAAAAACCTGAGATCGGGTGGCGCAAAATAAAGAGTCCCTCACCCGCCATACCCCCCAATCGGCCGGCTGCCGACTGGACAATCGACGGGGCCCAGCCGGTGAGGTAACGCGCCCAAGACCCGGCAAAGCCAGTGAACCCCGCTAAATCGGAGAATTCCAAATGCGTTTTTCCAAACGCTCCGGCGGAAGCAGTCATCGTCAGCGCCACCCAGCGCCCGCCAATATCGAGCCCCAAGGAGAGTCCCAAAACATCGGGCACTGCCTGCCATGGATGCATATCGCCGCGGCCGCGCGTGAAACTGGCAACGCCATAGAATTTCTGTGGGACGCTATCCGAAAACATGCCGCTGCGAATTTCCAAGGGGCGATCGGCCAAGAGCTCCACTTCGACCAAACCTGTTCCGATTAAT
>JALHPX010000167.1 GCA_022842225.1 bacterium | reverse complement strand
GACTCTCGTACTTTGTCTCTTAAGCGCCCTTTGGCGACGAGATAGCCTTCAATTCCGTTTTGCTCAAAGGCAGTTTTGAGAGAAGTGATTGCACCCGTTGCCGTCCACGTTGCATAGGTGCTGACCGGGCTTTCAGTTGAGACCCAAACCAACGAGGCGGTAATCAAAACCCCTAGCGCGATTGCCCATTGGATTGGCCGCTTGGGATTGCGAACGGGGCCAGTGTTGGCCACCAAGTGCAAATGGGATTTTACGCGGGGCCCGTGCGAGTGCTGCTCGTGGATTTTGGGTTGATGCTTGGTGCTCATTACAGCTTGCCCCCATTCTTTGACGCGGGAGTTGCGAGCGCTGCAGACAATTCGGGACGCAGCGAGCACCTGGATGCATTTTGCAAATGCACTTTGAGTTCGCGCGCATAGCGCTCGGCCTGATTTGCATTCCAAATACGATTCAGAGCTCTCCGCAGGCTGGGGTGGTGGCGGAAAGCGGTATTAAAAGCGGCAAGATCCGTGACTAAGAGTCGGACTTTTTCAATTCCTCCTCTGCGATAGGCGTCGTTCCAAAACGACAGCACACTTCTCGTACCCTTATTGTAGGCCATCACAGAATAGAGCCAAAGCAGATCAGGGTTGGGAGTGATTCCTTTTGATCTCAGGTTTTTTCCCAGCTGGTGGTAGCGGTTATTCAAGTAACTTCCTGATGTGAGCACCGCAGTAGGGATGAAGTAATAGGAAGTAACGTCTTCTTTTTTAAATTTTTTGGCGCGAACCGGACGAATGTCGCGGCCCATGCGGCGTAAGATCGTGGCCGAGTTCATCGGCGTGTAGCGATCGAGATGCTGATTCACTTCCAGGAAAGTGGAATTGAGAAACTGACCCAGGCCTTTTGCCGCACGCGCGTCGTTAGAGCCGACCATGTGGTGCAAACGGCTCTCCTGGAAGAATAGGCACCACAGCACGGCAGGCGGCATTTCCATGTCGAGTGCCGTTGCCGTCGTCCATTCGCGAATCCGCTGTTCGTTGATAGGCGTCACATCGCCGTTATCCAGCAGCTGTTTCAGCTCTATTTGATAGTCCTCAGGAACAGGGTAGGTCTCGGAAAAGAGCGACCCTTGATTTGCCCCCTCGGACGCTGGCCCTCTGAAAAACGCGACCATGGACTGCGCCGGAAGGACGAGAAACGTCACCACTGTCAGCAATCCGACAGTTATGGGTAACGCGAGCTTCCAAGTGGTTGAAGGCAGCAGGTATTTTTTCTTGGCGCGCATCAGTGTCTTTTCGGCAGAAGTGCAAGAAAAGTTAATTAGTTGGGCCTGTGCGTTATGCACCTGGAGAACGGCACGGAACGTGCTGTTACAGATGCCGGTGGTATGCGGGATGAGGGGTTTTGCCGGTGCTTAAGTCTTCCTACGAAAGATTCGATTCTAAGAGACGCATCCAAGCGGAGCGAAGAAAACAAATGTGGTCAGGTCTTACTCGAAATGCACTTTTACCGTTCCGCGTCGCGGTGCGGTCACAGCAAATCAGTGTCGCAATTTATAGACACGGTTTGGCAGGTACACTTGCGTCGCTCGGTTTTGAGTTTGGCAAACGCGGTCTTACCTGGGCAAATGCCGGTAAGTTTAAAACCACTCCGTTTGACTCCGTTTTTGGCAAAAGCCTCGCTAACTTATTTATTCACTTAGGTCCCACTTTCATAAAAATGGGACAGGTCCTGGCAACCCGACCCGATATCATCGGCGAACCTGTCGCGGAGGAACTCCGCATCCTCTTTGACCGCATTCCGCCCATCACTTTCAAAAAATGGAAGAAGCAGCTCGAAAAGGAGCTAGGCGCAAACACCGTTCGCTTGGCGTTTAAGAAGATTGATCCTGTTGCATTGGCCGCGGCTAGTTTAGGTCAGACCCACCGCGCGGAACTAAAGGATGGCACGCCAGTCGTCGTTAAATTGCAAAAACCAGGCGTCGGAAATCTGGTGCGAGTGGACTTACAAATTTTAGAAGGGTTAGTCGCTAGCATGCACGCTATTTATCCCAAGTGGCAGTTGCGGTTCATGTTTGATGAATTCAAAAATGCCACCTTGCAGGAAATCGACTACCGACGCGAGGCGCAGAATATCGATAAATTTAGGAAGAATTATTCGAAGTTGTTTTCGCAACCCGACGTGATTTTTCCAAAGTATTATCCCGAGTTCTTGACGGAAAAGGTTCTGATCTTAGAGCCGATGCAGGGCAAAAAACTCTCTGAACTCAAGCCCGGTTCTACCGTCGCTAGAGCCGCCGCCAGCCAAACCTTGGCTGCCGTTCTAGAGCAAATTTTTGATCACGGTTTCTTTCATGCAGATCCTCACGCGGGAAATATTTTTTTCCTCGAGAGCCAGGGCAAGGTCGGTTGCATCGACTTAGGTCTTGTAGGGCAGTTAGAGCCGGAAGATAAGAAGAAGTTCTTGAAGTTGCTAATGGCCGTGTTGCAGCGCGATCGCGCAACGCTTGCCAGGCGTCTGTTTGATTTAGGCACCAAGGGCCCTAGCGCAAATCTCCCGGCATTTGAAAAAGACGTGAATGATTGGATCGACCGGGTAGGTGCCGCTGGAATGGCAAATATTCGCTTGGAGTCGGCACTCAATGAATTGCTACAGATTGCGCGGATGAACGCCGTAAACGTTCCCAATCGCTATGTCATGATGATGCGATCGTGCCTCGTCGCGGACGGTGTGGCGCGCACCTTGGATCCTGGGATCAACGTGGTTCAAGTGGCGACCCCCATCGTCGCCAAGAGCTTACTTAAAACCGCAAGTCCAATCGATTGGATCAAGCGCGCTTTGAAGTAGTTTTTTATTCTTGCTTGGCTTCATCTAGAAAATCAGAAAACAAGTGGATGCAGTGATCACAGATGAGAGCTCCGTGCTTTCCTGAAACTAAGTTCGCGACGTGCTGATCGCCTGTGCCGCAAAAGTCACAGCGCAATTTAGCTTTTTCCTGTTCCAGTACTTCCTGGATCCACCGGGAGCTCCACTCGAACGAGCTTTCGTACTTATCGGTGTCCTGATCATGATTAGCTTGTTCGGGGAACTTCTCCGCCTGCAATCTTTGGGCGACTCCCTTGTTGCCATCTTCCGAAAGAGATAGCGACCAGAGCGAAGCACGGTCTCTACTCGATTTAATGCTCGCCAAATTTCCGTTTGAGTGGAAGGTGATATCGACTTTTTCCAAGTCGGTTCCCAACGACTGGGCAATCTTCTCCAAACTGCTCTTATCGAACATCTGGCTCATGGCGGCTCCTTGGAAATAAATTGTAGCGTAGTCGCAGCCAGTAGCCAAAATCTGTCGCCGAGCTGGGACAAAAAAGGGCCATTTGCCGCGTTTTGTCCGACGCACACGCTCAAAAAAGCTGGCATGGGACTCGCACGATCGCGTCTGAAGAGAGAGGCCACCAAGGGGTTCGTACGTGCGAAAGCTTTTGCTTTCATTCATGACTATTGCTGCGCTGATGTTTCCTCAGTTGCTTTATAGCGCTGATGAAAAAGCTGCTGCGCCCTTGTGGAAGATTTTCTGCGCCCATTGGGTGACGCAGAATGAAAATACAGGAGTCATCGGATTCGATTCTCCTGGCTGGCAAGAACTGGTTAAGAACCTAGATAGCCGCACGATGCCAGTGGGCTTCGCCGTGACCGATGGCAACCTCGATGCTTGGTTGCGCTGCGAGAATGAGTTTGGCTCTCGCTTTGACTCTGCTGAGTTTTTTTCCAAAGGTGCAGAATACTTTTCGATAGCTGTTGTTAGCAGTGGGGCCGAGCTAAAACCGGTCGGTGATTCTGATTCCGCACGGCTGTACTCTCGCAAATGGACCGAGTTCTTAGAATCCCTCCAAAAAGAAGTGACCGCTCCCGCCCGCGGGCATACAATTTTGTTGAGAGCTCAGCGCTAAAACTTAAAGATTTTGCCGCGCTTAGCCGAAACACTACTGTGATGATCTATTTAAAAAAGTCGGTGTCTATGCGGCGAGCGGTTTACCAAGTTCTCGTCGTTGTTTCCTTCTTTGCATTCGCAGCTCCAGTACTTGCGAAGAAGGGCCGCAATCCCGCGGAACAAGATTCCAGTCTCCTCTACATGAAGGGAAGACAGTTTTACTTAGACGGAGAGTTTGAGAAAGCAGCTCCCCTTTTAGAGTCGGCGCTGAAGGCCGATCCAGAGAATCCGTTTGTTTCTCACCAACTCGCTGAAGTTTATTTGCGTCTCAACGAAGTAGACAAAGCTGCCATACTGGCGGAGAAAGCTGTCGCTAAAGACGGTAACAACGTGGAATACCTCGCGACGTTAGGTGGCGTGTACGCTACTGCAAAGCGCTTCGACGAAGCTAAAGCACAGTACAAGAAAATCCTCGAAGTGGAGCCTACCAACCGCAAAGCACCTTTGCTGATTGGAATTTTGGAAGCAGAAAGCGGCGAGTTTGAAGCCGGCGCTAAGACACTTTCCAATGCCATCGACAAGAATTCTGACGATGTGATGGCGTATTTCTATCGCGCTAAGATTTATCTAGAGATGGAGCAGATTGAGAAGGCCAAGAAGGACCTCGCGAAATGCCTCGATCTTCGCCCGAGTTTTGTTGAAGCCGGTACCGCATTAGGCCTGTTGCAAGAACGCCTGGGGGAGAAAGACGCAGCGATCGAGACCTACAGCAGCATCCGCGGTAATGGAAAATTCAAGAAATACCTCGCGCAACTTTTCTTGCAGAAAAACCAGTTTGAAAAAGCTTTGATGGAATTGCTCGATTACGAGCGCTCCGAGCCAGATGATTACACCGCACGCGTAAAGATCGCGCTTATTTTCTTTGAACTCAAAAAATACGATCAAGCACTCACGCGTTTTACCGCGATTCTAAAAGAGCAGCCGGAAGCGGACAACGTTCGGTTCTATTTGGGTGCTGTGTACGAGGAAACCCGCGATTACGACAAAGCCGTTGCGACATTCCAGAAGGTTTCGCCAGATTCAAGCTTCTACAAAGAGGCAATGCTGCACACTGGATATATTTTCCGCAAACGTGGCAAAGCCGATGAAGGTTTGAAATTCGCCAACGTCGCTCTTAAGAAGTCTCCCGAAGTCGTAGAGTTCTACGACATGCAAGCGTCTTTTCTCGAGGCAAAAGGCAAGTACTCCGATGCTCTCAAGTCGCTCGACGTGGGTTTAAAGAAATTCCCTGAAGACGAAAAACTGCTCTACTTCCAAGGCGCTCTCTATGACAAGTTGGGTGAGCGCGAACGCGCTCTGGCTAACATGGAGTCCATTCTAAAGAGCAATCCTTCCAACGCCCACGCCTTGAATTTTGTTGGCTACACCTACGGCGAAATGGGCAAGGACTTGGATAAGGCCGAGCAATATATTCGCAAGGCGCTCGAACTGCGCCCCAACGATGGGTTTATCGAGGATTCCTTGGGCTGGGTGCTGTTTAAAAAGGGCAAGACTTCGGAAGCGCTCGAGCACTTAACGCGTGCTATGACGTTGCAACCTGACGAAGCGGTTATCTACGAGCACTTGGGCGATATTTATTCGGAACAGAAGAAGTATGCGGACGCATTAAAGAACTATGAAAAAGCATACGAGCTAACTCACAAGAAAGACGCTCAATCGGCCAAAAAGATTTCGGAGAAATTGGCCAAGGTCAAATTAGAGAACAAACCCGCAACGCACTAAATTTTAGTGCGCATGCGTGACCAATCCGCAAAGTGCCAGTCCCACCAGGAAAAATCCCAGCCGCGCAAACCGATCCGCGTGGTTGGAATGCAATTCAGGCAATAGATCGCACGCCGAGATATAAAGAAACGTTCCCGACGATAAAGCGAGCAACGCCCCCGTTGCATGCTCCATTCCGTCTAAATTGATCAGCAATTGCGCCATCGCGATTCCCAAAGGTCCCGACAGTGAAAGACCGATGATAAAAAGGGTAATCTGCTTGTTAGACTTGCCAGCAAGTCTGAGTAACGTCGAAAGCGTAAAAGCCGCAGGCACCTTGTGCGCGAGAATGGCGATAAAAATCATCGGGCCCAATTCCGGCGCTGCGACGACAGAACTAGCCAGCGCAAAACCCTCGATAATTCCGTGCACGCTTAATCCCAAGAAAGCCGCAATGCCGATGTGGTGATACGAGCAACCGTGTTCCTCACACGAGTGCACCATCATGAAGCGTTCCAAAATCAAGAGCAGAACAAATCCGGCTGCGAGCCAAATTCCAAATGTGTGCGGCAACCAAATAGCTGCTTCGGGCACCATGTGCAGCAGCGCCATTCCCAGCAGCAGACCAGCGCCAAAGCTGACATAGCGCTTGAGATGCGTTTCATGGATTCCGGGAAAGAGAATGGGGATCGCGCCGCCAAGGCCCGACGCCAAAAAAATCAACGCCCCATAAATGAATAGCTGCACGGGTTATCCTTGCTCCGCGGGCGTCTGAGTGAGCCTGCCACTGCCTAAGCCAAAAGTATTAAGGGGCAGTTCTTCCAGATATCGAATGCGTTCGGCAAGTGTAGAGCTCGAGAAAAACAAATTAGCCATCGGATCGGGGCTACTCGGCGCTTTGAGGAAAAGGTGGTGAAGGCAGTTGGGTACCCTTAAGACCGTGCGCTCCGAATAGGCATCCACCTTACGCAGAGCCTCTGCGAGGCTGCGGCGCGAGCCACAAAGCGCCACGGTGTCCGTGTCCAAATGAGATTCGCGGGTATGGCTGCGCAGCAAAGTGCAGGGCACCAGTGTCAGCGGGTAGAGCAGGACCTGGCGCAAGAACACCCGCACTGGTTGGCTTCGGCGCTGGCGAGCTCGGACGTGATCCCGTCGCGGCTCCACCCAATTGTCCAAGGTATTTAAAAACAGCGCGAGCCATGTCAGAGACGCCACTTCACCTTGTTTCCACAAGGTCAGCTCGCGGGCGATAAGGGAGGAGAGTTCGGCGCGGTTCAGCCGGTCGAGTGCGCCTTGAGTCACGATGACCCAGCTTTGCTCGGGGCGAAATCCAAAA
>JALHPX010000166.1 GCA_022842225.1 bacterium | reverse complement strand
TTTGGAATGATGCGCGCATCGCTAAACTCAACCCTGGAGTGACGTTGCCCACTCAGCCAATCTTGGTCGCCCACCGTTCTGACGGCAGCGGCACAACAGCCATCTTCACTGAGTACTTAAGTAAGGTGAGCCCTTCTTGGAAAGACAAAGTGGGCGCGGCTACGTCGGTAAAGTGGCCCACCGGACTCGGTGGAAAAGGTAATGAAGGCGTTGCGGGTCTTGTAAAGCAAACTCCTGGCAGCGTTGGTTACGTTGAATTGATTTATGCCAAGAGCAACGATCTCGCTTTTGCCAGTATGAAAAACTCCACCGGTCAGGTGGTCGCTCCCACGTTGGAATCGGTAACAGCAGCCGCATCGGGCGCCCTGAAATCCTTGCCCGCCGATTTCCGCGGCTCTATCACCAATGCTCCGGGTAAAGCGGCGTATCCGATTTCGGGCATGACTTGGGTGTTGGTTTGGGATCTCCCCGCAGCGGAAGTGAAGAGCAAGTCACTGCTCAAGTTCCTAAACTGGTCGTTAAAGGATGGCCAAAAGCTCGCGGAAGGCCTGCACTACGCGCCTTTGCCGCCATCGCTCGCAAAAAAAGCTCAGGCTAAACTTCTGGCCCTTGAAGCAAACAAGTAAGGATTTCAAGCTGTTGCGAGCTAATTCTTCCTAACAGAGTCCTGACAAAGGAACTCTGGGGCATGAGTTAAAAACTTGGTTCTCGTATGAGCACCACGGTAATAGAGTCCCTCATGGTTCCGGAAGAAAAGCTCGCAGCGGTTTCGGCCGTTCAAAATGTCACGGCCCATAGCCACCGAGAAAAACACTTTTCCGATCGTCTCTTCTTTTGGTTTTTGCGTGCTTCCGGATTGGGCGTCCTGGCACTCTTGCTCTCCATTGGTATCTTCCTTTTTCGCGCCAGTCAGCCCGCCATCGAATACTTTGGTTGGAATTTCTTGAGCAGCCAGAACTGGGATCCAGTGGCAAAAGACTTCGGCGCGCTAGCAGTCGTCTTTGGTACGGTGGTCTCTTCTGTCCTCGCCATGTTGATTGCAACTCCAATGAGCATTGGCGTGGCACTCTTCTTAAACGAATTGGCACCGCGTTCGGTTGCCAGGCTAGCGGGCTTCTTAGTGGAAATGCTGGCCGCGATTCCCAGCGTTGTTTACGGCTTGTGGGGATTTTTTCTCCTGGCACCGTGGATGCGATCCACTGTGCAGCCTTTTCTGGGCGAGTATTTTGGCTTTGATTTCTTTCCGATTTTTCTCGGTCCTCCTTACGGGGTAGGGATGCTCACGGCTGGCGTGATTTTATCGATCATGGTGACGCCTACTGTCTCTTCGATTTGCCGCGAAGTTTTTAAAGCCGTGCCACGTGCAAACCGCGAGGCGGCACTTGCTCTAGGCGCTACGCGCTGGGAGAGCATGAAGGTTTCCGTTCTTCGAGCGAGCCGCGTTGGCATTGTGGGCGCTGTGATTTTAGGATTGGGCCGCGCACTGGGCGAGACGATGGCCGTCACGATGGTGATTGGCAATCGCACCGAAATTTCTTCTTCGCTCTTTGCTCCAGCACAAAGTATGGCCAGTATCATCGCCAGCGAATATCCCGAAGCCGCCGAGAAGCTGCATCTCGCAGCACTTGCTGAAATCGGCCTCTTACTTTTCGGTGTGACTTTTGTGATGAATGCCATTGCGCGCCTTTTCGTGTGGCAGGTCAAACGGCGGGTGAAGGGTTAAATGAATTCTGTTCAATTGCACGAGTACATGAGCCGCACGCACCAACGCCGCAAATGGGTGGACAGGTGGATGTCGGGACTCTTGTTCTTAGCTGCTCTCGCCGCTTTGGTGCCGCTCTTTAGTGTCTTGGGTTACGTGATTTGGAATGGCGCAGGCTATTTGAATTGGGATTTCTTTTCTAAGTTACCAAAGCCAGTTGGAGAAAACGGTGGCGGGATGGCCAATGCGTTGGCCGGTACGTGCACGCTTGTTGCGACAGCGAGCTTGATTGGCGTGCCTTGGGGAGTCGCGGCAGGAGTCTTTCTCTCTGAGTATGGCGACGGCAAATTAGGCACGATTGTTCGTTTTGCTACTGACATGTTAGCAAGCGTGCCCTCGATCGTGATCGGGCTTTTCGTCTACACTTTGGTGGTCGTTCCCATGGGCGGATTCTCCGCAATGGCTGGCGGCGTGGCTTTGGCCATCATCATGATTCCAATCGTTGCCCGCAGCACCGAGGAAATTGTGCGGTTGGTGCCGGTGCATATTCGGGAAGCCGGACTCGCATTAGGTGTGTCGCGTTGGAAAGTCATTTTGCGAATCGTGTTGCGTGGCTGTGTCAGCGGTATCACGACGGGCGTCATGCTCGCCGTAGCGCGGGTAGCGGGTGAGACCGCACCTCTGCTTCTGACTTCGCTCAATAACCAGTATTGGAATTTAGGTATCACGGGTCCGATTGCATCCTTACCGGTGCAGATTTACAGCTATGCGATTTCGCCCTTTGATGAATGGCATGGTCTTGCCTGGGCAGGCGCGCTGTTGCTGGTTTTGATGGTTTTTGTGGTAAACGTTTTGGCCCGCCTGGTTTTTGGTACCGGCGGCTCGGGTAGGGATTAAGGAGTAGCGAAAAGGTGACGGCTCAGAATTCAAATTCCGCTGTTCTGCAGATTCGCCAGCTGGATGCTTGGTTTGGCCAGCATCATGCTGTGCATGGTGTTTCGCTCGAAATCGAACCGAAAACGGTGACCGCGATTATCGGTCCATCCGGCTGCGGTAAGTCTACTTTCATCCGTTGCTTAAATCGTCTGCACGAGGAAGTGCCCTCGGCGCGCGCGTCTGGTCAAGTTTGGTTAGAAAACCAAGACATCTATGCCAGCGACGTGGATCCGGTGCGCATTCGCCGCAAAATCGGAATGGTTTTTCAAAAGCCCAATCCGTTTCCGGCGATGTCGATTTTCGATAACGTGGCAGCGGGTCTCAAGCTCTCGGGCATTCGCCGACGCAGTGTCTTGAGAGAAGTCGTGGAGCGCAGCCTTCGCAACGCCGCCCTGTGGGAAGAAGTAAAAGATAAATTAACTGCTCCGGGCACAAGCCTCTCGGGCGGTCAGCAACAGCGCCTCTGTATTGCGCGCGCGCTGGCGGTACAGCCGCCTGTGCTCTTGATGGACGAGCCAACCAGTGCGCTCGATCCGATATCGACGGCAAAAATTGAAGAATTGATCCAAGAGCTCAAGCGCGAAGTCACCATCGTGATCGTGACTCACAATATGCAGCAGGCCGCGCGTATCTCTGATAAAACAGCGTTTTTCCTCATGGGAGACTTGGTGGAGTTTGGCGATACTTCCACCGTATTTACGGTCCCCAAAGAAGAGCGTACCGAAAGGTACATCACGGGTAAGTTCGGATGAACCACAGGCATTTAGATTCAGGACTGAGCGATCTCAGTAGCCGTCTTTTGACGATGGCAGGGTACGTCGAGCAAGCGCTGGAATGCGCCACTGCATCGTGGAAGACCAAGAGTCGTCCGAAGATCGAAGAGGTTTTTGCCATCGAAGAGCGCGTCAACCGCACTCACATTGAAGTAGATGCGGCCTGCGTGAAATTACTGGCTCTTCAGCAGCCGATGGCGGCCGACCTCCGATTCATTGTCTCGTGCATCAAGATCAACAATGACTTAGAACGCATGGTGGATTTGACGGTGAATATCGCCAACCACTCCGATGTGTTTATTTTAGAAACGATCCCGCTCCAGTTGGGAGACTTAGCGCAGATGTCGGATGAAGTGCGCGCCATGGTACGGGAAGTCTTGGATGCGTTTGTAAAAAATGACGAAAACATTGCTAGAAAGATCTTGCATCGGGATGACAAAGTAGACGCGTACAAACGTAAGATCGTCGCCGACTGCGTGGTGGAAATGAAGAAAGATTCAAAGGGCATTGATGCTCTGTTGAATGTGATCTCCATCTCTCGCAACCTGGAACGTATTGGAGATCACGCCACGAATATCGCCGAAGACATTATCTTTAGCGTCTCGGGTCTGGATGTCCGCCATTCCAGCGGGGGCGCCGTCCGTACCAAATAAGGGGGATAGGCAATGAGCTCAAAAGTTCTCATCGTAGAAGACGAAAAAGAAATCGCAGATTTAATGGCGCTGCACCTTAAGCGCGATGGCCATGAAATCACCGTGACAGAGAACGGTGAAGAGGCCTTGCGCCTAATGGACAAAGAATCGTTTCAGCTTCTGATTTTGGATTGGATGTTACCGGGAGTTTCGGGTCTCGATCTTTGTAAGAAAATCCGCAATGATCCGTCAGCGCCCGCAGCCCAGGTTCCGGTGCTGATGGTGACAGCCAGAGCGCACCCCTCCGATATTGTCGTGGGACTCGAGGTCGGTGCCGACGATTATCTCACTAAGCCTTTTGATTTGCCCGTTTTCCTGGCGCGCGTTCGGGCGCTTTTGCGGCGGGCCTCGCCGCAGCAGGAGGCGGGTGCACGCAGTTTCGAAGTTGGCGAGCTTGCTTTGGATCTCGAATCCTACCAAGTTACCTGCGGCAAAAAGGAGCTCCAGCTCACTCCTTCTGAATTTAAGCTTCTGGTAGCCTTAGTTCGAAACCGCGGTAGAGTACTCACGCGTGAGCGCCTCATTGATCTCGTTCAAGGCGAGGGAGTGACTGTGGTGGATCGCGCGATTGATACCCACGTCTTTGGTCTTCGCAAAAAGATGGGCAAATGTGCCGACATCATCGAGACCATCCGTGGGGTCGGTTATCGTATTCGCACGTAGATATGGCATTTAAGAGAAAAACCTTTCCGCGCAGAATTTTCTACCGTGTTGCCGCAGCCCAGTTCCTTATTATTCTCGGTTGCCTCGTAGGGGCAGGACTTTTAGCGCGCTCCTTGTTTCGATCGCAGATCCAATCTCAGTTGCGCACTTCCGCTACGGAAAATATCGCGGGCCTGCAGCGTGCTTTGGAAAATAAGCGCCCGCTCACGCGCTGTCCTGAAATCCCTCGTTCGCAGCTCTCTCACTGGGGCGTTATTCAGCCCGACGGCCAGGTACGGTGCACTCCTTCGGCAGAATTTGGCTTTTCCGATGCCTTAAAAATCGTGAATTGGGGCGATGTACTTTCTGCTCCATCACGAGTGCATTTTTATCGCAACGGCAATTGGGCGATCGCGGTCTACGTGCCCGCTTCGGCCGAGTGGCTGGGAGCTGTGGGGATTTCAACCATTGAATCGGATCGGTGGTCAGCTACCGTTGATATGGCGTTGCTCATCGCGTTTCTGCTGATGGCGATGGCGGCGTTATTGTTCTCCATCTACATGGCGCGCCGGTTGGTATTTCCATTGGGCCGTCTTCTTGTCAAAACCAAGAACATCCACCTGCCAGATGTGGTCAGTGAGGAGGATCTTAAAGAACAAGGTTTCGATGAGTGGCTGGAACTCGAGTCCAATATCGATGATATGAGGCGCGACTTGCTCGCTAAAACCAAGCGCCTCTCTCGCGAAAAACTCGAACTCGACACCATCATGGGCGCCATTAGCGATGCGATCCTGGCAGTAGATCCCGAAGGGAATCCGCTTTTTTATAATAGTCGCTTTGAGCTGCTCTTTGGCAAGGAAGGCGAGAAGCTGGAGTCGTCTAAGCTGTGGGGGATCTTCCGTGATCCCGAGATTCTGACTGCTTTCCGCCGCGCCCTCAAAGAGGGTAGGGTGGAGTCCACTCGCGCTATTGCGCTCCAGCAAACTTTGCCCAAGCGCTATTTCTCGCTCTCTGCATCGCCATTGCGTCGACAAGATGCTTCGGTTTACGGCGCCGTGGGAATTTTCCACGATGTCACTGAATTAAAAGCCGCCGAGCAAATGCGCATTGATTTCGTTGCCAACGTTTCCCATGAATTGCGCACCCCTCTGACAGTCATCAAGGGATACGCCGATACCTTGATTCAGGACAATCAAGGCAAGCAGGAGCTTTTGGATTTCCTCAATGCGATTGCGCGCAACAGTGATCGCTTGATGTTATTGATGAATGACTTGCTCGATTTAAGCTCGATTGAGTCCGACAGTATTATTCAAAGAGAGACTCTCAGTACCGAAGAAGTCACTCAGCGGCTGCTTAATCAGTTGAAAGGCGCTTTTGATCGCAAAGATCAAGTCGTCGATGTGCAAGTCGACTCAAAAAATGTCTTCGCCGACCCGCACCGCTTGGAGCAAGTTCTCGTTAACCTCTTGGGCAACGCCAATAAATACACTCCGGAAAAAGGCAAAATAACAGTCAATTGGTATCGAGACGGCGCCAACACCGTTCTTAAGGTTACCGATACAGGACCCGGAATTCCGCTTGAGCATCATCAGCGCCTCTTTGAGCGATTCTATCGTGTCGATAAAGCGCGTTCCCGCGATCAGGGCGGCACGGGGCTGGGGCTTGCGATTGTGAAGCACATTGTTCAGCGCCACGAAGGTAGCGTGTGGCTGGAGAGTGCACCGGGCAAAGGGACGAGCTTTTACTGCCGGTTTCCCGACGAATCCAATCTCTTCAACGCCGAAGATTAAGTCCTCTGGCCGAAATTAATAAGTTGCGCTTAGTCGTAGTCGTTTGCGAAAATTTAGCGCAATGAATGAACCAAAGCTGGGAGACGTCCTCTCTGGGGTAGATCCGATCGCCTTTTTAAATATCATGGCGCCGGAGTCGGTTCGCTATGTGGGTACGGCTCTCTTTGTGCTGGCTATTCTGCACACCTTTAGCGTCAGCTATTTTCAAAAGCTCGCGGCAAAATACAAAGAAGGATCGATCGGCGAAAACTTCTTCCATCTCTTAGGTGAGGTAGAGGTGGTGTTTGGTCTGTGGTCAGGCGTTTTGCTGGCCTACTTGTATTTCCAACTGGGTGGTCACGTCTCGCTTTCGTACCTTGAACACTTAGAATTCACCGAAAGCATGTTTGTTTTTGTCATTATGGTGATCGCTGCGACGAAGCCCGTACTGAGTGTGGCGTCGCGCGGGATTTTTTTAATTTCTAAGCTTCTGC
>JALHPX010000165.1 GCA_022842225.1 bacterium | reverse complement strand
CATTTGGCCAGGAGGTGGGCAATGCAAAGCAATCAAGACTCGCTTGAGAACGAGATGGAAGTGGTCGCGGAGGGCATTACTCTCAGTCGGAATTGGCAGAAGCCGCAGGTATTCTCCGACAAGCTAGTTTTAGGTGAGCTGGAGATAGCGATGCTTGGCATCTCCGCGGTCGGTGTGGAAAACGGCGGCGTCAGTGCAAGCGCTGTTTCGCTACACGGGCCACCGCTCAAGCGCGCTTGGTTCGAATTGGTGGAGCGATCTGCGATCTTAGATTTTTTTGGTGCGATGCCAAGCGAAGTAAACGTCTTTCAACTCAATGGTGGCTCGCAAGTTTGGCCCATGGACAAAGTATTTGGCGAGGAGACCCAAGCGAGTCGACTTTCCAAATCCAATGGTGTGGCGTCACATAGTCAAAAGCTAGAGGCTTGTGCTAGCGCCTATAGAGAGTTGCTCGAACGCGATCAGGTTCTGCGAACTTGGTTGGGTTGGAAGGAAGTCAAAACGATCGATTGCGAGTTTGACTCCCGCGCCGAACTACAGAAATTATACTCTTTAACCATCGTCGAATTTTTCAAGAGCGCGCATACAATCGTACTGGGAATTTTTGGAATTCCCCAGGATCGCAGCAAACATCCGTTTATTTGCGGGTTCGGCGCTGCAGCATCTTTATC
Organism: bacterium; assembly: GCA_022842225.1. Taxonomy (GTDB): domain Bacteria; phylum Bdellovibrionota; class FAC87; order UBA2466; family UBA2466; genus JALHPX01. The sequence continues at coordinate 6,409 of JALHPX010000165.1, read as the reverse complement.
CGCAGCGATCCATAAAGCCGAATCGGAACTTTTACAGCGGCTCGCGTTTTTGTGGGGTGAGGAATTGCCGACATCTATCCCCGAGCGCGCGCCCACTGCGCTCTTTCACCAAGAATGGTCGCTTTCTCCACAAGGCATAGAGACAATTGAAAAATGGCTAGCAGGTAGGATGCCGCGAATGCCAGCAGCTCGAGATACAACTCCGCCTCCCATAGAGCGTGTGTTCTTCATCGATATGACGCCGCGGCACATGGTCGGCAAATGTGTGGTGGCAAAGGCTTACAGCCCTGACTTATTACCGCTGTATTTTGGAGAGTTTCCAAAAAGCTTTGGAGACGTTTTACCTGAACTAGCTATCCATCCGATCGCATAGGAGTCGAAACGACTGCGGCGGCTGGAACACAAGTTCTACTCGGAGCCCGACTAGCTTCTTTCGCAGATTAAAGAGGTGCACATCGAGAGTTTTGCCCGTGACTTTAGTTTTCTGCCATACCCGGTCCACAATTTGATCTCGAGGGAGTGCGTTTTGGGGTGCGTTTTTCAACACCGACAATATTTGAAACTCCTTCGAGGTCAAAGGACTGGACTGCAGCGTTCCGCGTCGGACAGTAAGGGTGACTGGATCCAAAAGAATCTCTTGTCCCATGGCGCCCGTTTCGTTCGAATGCTCCCGATGGAAGACGCGCGCTTCGGGCGGACGTAGGAAGATGCGCTCGATCTTTACGATTAATTCGCTCTTTCCAAAGGGCTTGGTGATGTAATCAATCGCCCCTTCTTCAAAGCAAATCCGCAACGCATCTAAATCGTCCATTGAAGAAACGACCAAAAACGGCATTGAAAAAAGCTTAGGGCTGTCTGCTTCCATCAATAGATCTAAAAACGACCCATCAGGTAAGCGCAGATCCATGATCAGCAAGTCGGGAGTCGATGTGTCGGCTCTTTCCTTAAGTGCGGCTCGAAACTTTTCTAACGTTCCAAAAAACGTCAGATTGTAGCGAAACCCAAGAATCTCCCCATAGACGAATTGCAACCCCGCGTCGTCCTCAACCACCCATATATTTTTCTTCGTGTCTGTCATTGAGTCTTTCTCTGCTGCTTAACCTAAGATTAATTTTAGTCTGAGCTCCGTGCCGTTTGGAACTTCTACGGCCGTCAGGCCCCCGCCGTTTTGTTCTATGAGTCGTCTCACCAATCTAAGGCCCATTCCGCCGCGGCCCCGTTCGTTCTGCCGAGGGAGAAACTGAAACGCGGTCAGCTGCTCAAAAGCCTCGGGCTTCAGCCCTGTGCCATTATCCGTAATCGACAGGACAATGGCTTTATCATCTAATTCAACCTGCTTCAGAGTTATAACCGCATCTGCGATTTGGTTTTGGATAAGATTATTAAAACTATTGGAAAGCAAATTGACCAAAATGTGAATGAGTTCCGCGCGCGGGATCTTCAACGACACGGACTTCAATTTAGCGTCGAATTCCAACCGCACCGAATTGTACTGGAAGGGCTCGATCTGAGTGGCCAGAAGCTTTTTGACGTGGGCAAAAGCATCGTCCAGACCGGAATTCTGCTCGTTGGTTTTTTGATTTTTTAGATAGGCTCTCCACGATTGAATCAGGTCAAGAGCGCGCTGAATGTTTTGCTGTAGCTGCTCGACATACCGTGGATTCTGCGCTCGAGAAGGGTCTTCGACGATTTGCTCGGCGCAAAACGCCACGACCTGCAACGGCGCGCCCAAATCGTGAACAATTAATCCAGAAGTTTCTCCCAGGGCTCGAAACCGACTTTGCTCCGAAACCGAAAAAATCCAGTGCGAAATCTCGCGCTCGCTGTTTCGCAGTCTGTCCATTAACAGGTTAAAGATGGTATCGAAACGGGCTAAAACCGGGGAGGAGTGCAGCGGCAAAACTCTTTGCGCCTCTTGAGGGTTGAAATTATCCAGCTGCTTGAAAAGCTGCTGCAGACCGCCCAAGAAATAGCGTCGCTCCAGAGACCACAATCGGCTGCACAAGATGAAAGCTCCAATGCTGCAGGCTAGAACTTCGACGACAAGCATCTGGGTGCTGACGGCTCCAGAGCTCCATGTGATGATGCCCAACGCCGCAATCATACTGGCCCAAATAGAATTCACCGAAATCACGTGCGCTTGGTCAAAGTGCATATTCGGATAAGTGGGATGGGCGTTCATGAACACTTCGGTCCAGTCTTGCGTTTGATGCAGGGTCGCAATCACTTCAGAAACGCGTGCGTGGTATTCGAAGTAGAGAGCCCCGTAAAAGTAGAAGCACATGACGGTAAAAAGCGCCAATATTCGAGCCGCTTGGATTGTTACCGAATAATCATGTTTCCAGTAAAGCACCGCGAACGACAGGGCGGGCACGTATTTCAGGTAACTAACCAGTGCACAGTAGGCCGCCCGGCGCTGTGGGAAGCGGATGAGCGACTCGAAAAGCTCAATTCGCTTCTTAGTTGTGGCGGTGGCGTAGGGCTCCGGATCAAAAGCGGGGAAGTATGCCTTGCTAGACGGCCAGATCGCATGAAACACCCGCCGCTCGATAGGTAGAATTACCATCAGAAACAGAGCGATGGTATCGATCAACACGAAGTACCCAAACTCCGACCAAGAAGGCCTGAGTACGAGCACAAACATCGGAATAAAGCCCACGTAGAGTACGGCCCAACTCGCGGGACTTAGCAGCTCGGAGAAGACTTTAATCGGCTTCATAGAAGGTTTTGGCTCCTGGTGCATCCATGATAACAGCGGGTACTGTGAAAGAATCCATTATCAATAGACGCCAGTTGTCGACGGTAGCGGCCCAGCTTGGGCTGGAAGTGGTGGGTATTGTCCCCCCCGCTTATCCGTCGGCCGGAAACCTTTTTGACCATTGGATTGCTGAGGGCAAACATGGGGAAATGGCGTTCTTGGAACGCTATCGGGATGTGCGCTTGGATCCCAGAAAAATTCTCCCTGGATGCCGATCGGTGGTTGTTTTTTGTATGTCCTATCAGCATTCCAGTTTCCGTACCGTCGATTCCCTTTCCGAGCCGCAGGTAGCTGCGTATGCCCGATTCCAGGACTACCACAAAGTTTTGAGACGGAAAGTAGAGACCGTGTTTCAAAGCCTTTCGTGTTCGCACGACGACTACCGGGTTACGGTGGACTCCGCTCCGGTCTTGGAACGCGCCCTGGCTGCCCAGGGGCAAAGCGGCTTTATTGGGAAGAACACACTTTGGATTAGTCCGGAGTTTGGCAGCCAGGTATTGCTGGCCGAGGCGTTTACGACCCTTGACCTTACTTTCGACGACAAAACGCCGGTACCCGTGGATCGAAAAACGGAGCAGGGGGGCTGCGGCCCGTGCCGCCAATGCCAGACGGCGTGTCCGACGGGCGCACTGGACGAGGCCTACCGGCTCGATGCCCGCAAATGCCTTGCCTACTGGACGATCGAAAACCGAGGGCCAATCCCTTTGGAGTTCTGGCCCCACCTTTCGAAGTACTATTTCGGATGCGATATCTGTCAGACAGCCTGCCCCTATAACATCAAACCAAAGAGACGACTGGAGCCGCCCCAGGATTTAGAGCCTAGACTAAACTGGGATTTGTTTACAGTGGCAACTATGGACGACAATGCATACCGCGACATGTTCGGCGGCACCCCGATGACTCGCGCTAAACGTAGCGGGTTAAGGCGAAATGCGCTGATCGCGATGGCGGTAACGGGTCATCCGCGGCTGCAAGAGGCAATCGTCTTTGCGGAGCGGGACGGGGGAACCCCCTTAGACGAAACGGTCGCCCAGATTAAGCAACGAAAGTCCGCCGGGGGCTGATCGGCCAGTCGTTTTCAGAGCGAATCGAAGCAATCGTCCTTCCTGGTGAGAGCACGGAGGGCTGGAGAAATTCCATCTGGCACCACCGCGTACTGCTCCATCCCGTGACGCCTGGAGGCTTTTAATTTCTTGGGGTTGATCTCGCGCTCGGGTCGCGGAAGAGGGTCTTTAACTTCGATTTGTTGGGTGCCCGCTTTACGCACGGTCTGGAGCAGTACGCGGTGGTGCCAGATGGAATTTGTCCATCCCGTGCTCTCACCAAGAAGGGCGATTGTTTCGCTTTGCTCCAAGCGTCTGCGCGTTAGTTTAAGTTGCGGCGGAGGCGGCGTACGAAGTACTCGGGGCTTGAGAGGATTTCCGCTAGTAGCTTTTCTGGCGGGTAGCCCGCTTCCCATTTTGCGACGAATTCGGCGGTTTCGGCGGGGAGGGGGCCGCGACCTAATCCGGTTTCTTTCCAGCGGCGGATCATCTGGGTGCGGTATTCTTTGCTGTGCAGGAATTGTTCTACCAAGGATTCGCGAGTGGCGGCGAATGCGTCTAATAATCCGCGCCAGCCCTCTGCTTCATGGGATTCGGGGCGTCGGTCTAAAACATCGCGGAATAAGGCGCGTACAAAAGTCTCATTGGATTGGCCGTTGCGGGTTGTGTACTCCGATGAGTTGAGCATGGCTGCCCAGATCATCTCGAAACTTTTATTGGCGGCAGGGCCTTCCGCCCAGTGGCGGAGTTCGTCCCACGTGGGTGGACGTTTGAAGGTTCTTTCGAACATGCGGCGGACGCGGAGGTGGCGATATTCCGCTGAATAAATCAGACATAAGGGCACGGTTTCGGGTTTTGTGCCCTTAGTGAGTTGGAGCATCCAGTTTTGGCGTTCAATCGGATTGCTCTCGCGCTCTAGTAAATCGCGGATAACCGAGTGGACGTAGGCAACGTACGTCGATTGAAGTTGGCTGGCGGTTGCGCTGGGAGTACCCGATGGCGGAGTGACGGTGTTTGCTTGTACAGAGGGCCGATTATCGCCAAGGTTTGCCGGGGGATTGGGGAGTATTCTCACTGTTTTCACGTCACGTCTCCGTTCAAGTCTCTGCGCTTCGCCGGCGCAGCCGTTGTCGGAGTGAGAACATTGCAAGTGAGATGCCCGGATTAAGTCGCTTTGACATTGGACCCTATTCCGATTGTGATCGCGGATTCGAAACGACAGCTTAGAAGGGACTTAAACCACGATGTCGCAAGCCAAGAGCCCCGCGGAAAAAACAGAACGCCGCACGATGGGCATTATTTTCTTCACCTTGTTTCTAGACCTGATGGGATTTGGATTGGTGATTCCGGTACAACCGTTTTACGCGCAGTCGATGGGTGCGAGCCCCATGTGGGTAACGCTTTTGGGGACTTGCTTCTCTGGGGCGCAATTCTTGTTTTCCCCTTTTTGGGGCAAGCTCTCCGATCGATTTGGTCGCCGCCCCGTGATTCTGTCTAGCGTAACGATTAGCTCGATCGGGTATTTGATTTTTGCTCTGGCGCCGTCGCTAGAGGTGTTGTTTTTTGCCCGGTTTCTCTCCGGGTTTGGCAGCGCTAATCTGGGGAGTGCTCAGGCGGTGATCGCCGATATTACCCCCCCCGAGCGCCGGGCCCGTGGCATGGGAATGCTGGGGGCTGCCTTCGGTCTGGGCTTTATCTTTGGGCCCGCCATTGGCGGATTTTTGAGCCAGTTTGGTCTGTCCACTCCCGCTTTTGCAGCCTCCGCACTTTGTGCTGTGAATTTCCTCTGGGCCTACTACCAGCTGCCAGAGACGAATCCGCCTGAGAAGCGCAAACTGCGGGTTTCCACCGAAGTACTGGAGGAGCGACGCTTGTCCTGGCAGCGGCTCAAGGAAGTGGTGGCATCCCCTCAAGTGCTCTTTCTTTTTGGCATCTTCTTTTTCTTCACGGCCGCGTTTTCCCAATTCGAACAAGTGATCGGGATGTTCATTGAGTTTACTTGGCTGCCGGCGGAACACTTGGCCGGTACCTCCGCCAAGAAAGCGGCGTTGATGACAGCATCCATGTTGATCTTAGTCGGTGTCGTCGCGACCATCGTGCAGGGTTTTCTCATCGGAAAACTCACCTCCCGCTTTGGCGAGCGCAAACTCCTGATGGCAGGCATCGTCTTTGTCGCCATTTCTATTGGGCTGATCCCCACTTTGGGCGAGATGGGAAGTTACCCGCTGTTTCTTGCGGATATGGCTCTTATTGCCGTGGGTACCGGAATATTTAATCCCAGCATCACAAGCTTGCTCTCTCAGTCCGCGGCTCCCGGGAAACAAGGCAAGACTTTAGGGCAGGGCCAAGCGCTTTCGGCATTGGGCAGAATTCTGGGCCCGACGTCGTCTGGGTTTTTGTTTGAGCGCTGGCTGGGACTGCCCTTTATCGTCTCGGCGGCGTTTACGCTTATCTGTCTGGTGCTAGCCTTGGGAATTCGCCAACCGGCTCGAACATCTGCCGCAGGGTAAGACTATAAAAGGCTCTCCCGGGACCCACGATCAGGTGATCGATAAGCAAGATTCCCATTAGCGACGTCGCTTCGGAGAGCTTTTCGGTAAAGTGGATA
>JALHPX010000164.1:6082-7080 GCA_022842225.1 bacterium | reverse complement strand
ACTTGTTGTCGGATTTATCGTTTCAGCCCTGGCGCTAAGCCTCGTGCTGATTGCGGTTTCATTCGATGATCGCAAAACCGCTCTTCTGCGATTAGAAGAATCGCTTTCGGAAGATGCTCAGTTTAAGGAAACCCTTGCTGCCAACTGCCACACTCTGGTGGGCAGGCAAACTAGCCCGGATGAAAAATTTATTCTCACTCGCTACGCGCGGCCATCCGGCACCGAGGTTTCGCAAAACTGCCTAGTCAGTATTCAAAGCTCGTCGCGATCGCGTTTTGGCTTAGAGGGCGCTTGGAATTTCGGCATCGAGCTGCAATCCGAAACCGGCACTCCGATCCTCCATCGCAACTACACTGTCGAATTTCCTCGACCTCGCGTGTTGATTCCGCTGGCACTGCTCTTCTTGGCGGTAATTTTCGAGTTCCCATTTTGGGGATGGACCGCTTCGCTAGTTGTCTATTTGGTGCTGGTTTCCGGCGGCAACCCGCTGCACTTGCTCCAAAGTCTGCAAAAAACTTTTCCAGTCATGCTGCAAACCGAAGGCACTCTCCCCGGACTGCTCCTGCTCTGCGGCTGGGTGGCGATGGCTGCCAATCGCTATCCAAAGATGCGCATTTCCAATCCGGCTGTTTTGAGAAATGTGCAGCAGACCAAAACGCTTTCGGGCGCTTTGCTCGCACTCTGGAATCCCGTTGCGTTCACGCTTTGCGCGCCGCTTACCCTGGTTTATCGAGGAGCTTCTAACCGCTTGAGCTTCTTCTTTGACGCGCAGATTCTGCTCGCAGCTTTGAGCCTGTACCTGCTGACTTTTGACTTAAAAGAACTCGCGTCCACGTTGGGAGATAACCTCTTCTTGCCTCGCTATCTGACACTCGCGCTGTTTCTCTTTCTGCTCTTGCCGCAAAAAACAACGCTGCGAAATTCAAATCGCTTGCCGATTGCGCCGCACAGCCTCCTGCGTGCGGTGATTTTTATCGTGGCATTTGAAGCTTTGGAAT
>JALHPX010000164.1:0-6072 GCA_022842225.1 bacterium | reverse complement strand
CCCCTTTACCACTTCAACTCTCACCCGCTTGGCTGCGGCACTTTTCTTTAGCGAGCTACTCTGGCCCTATGGCGTGCATTGGAAACGTGCTTGGACCTCCATGACAAAATGGGCGGGCGTTGCCTTGCTCACTACGTGGCTTGGAGTTTGGTGCTTAGACGCGGGAATTCCGCAGATGGTGCTAGGACTCATCGATCCACGCATGCACCCTACGGCGATGGTGTTCTTCACCTACTTAGGCAGTATGTTGCTGGCTTTAGCGACGGGAAGTTTCACGGCCTCGTATTTCCCTCTGATCATTTTCTTGTCCAACCATCAAGGCGAGCCACTCGTGCATGCAGCATTACTCGAAGGCATTTTGGCAGGACTCTTCCTCTCGCCCTTCTCGCTCTTTAACTTGCTGCCGTCCGTGCAGTTTCGTCTCAGCATGAAAGAGTTGCTGGCGCTGAGAATCCAGCAGCTAGGCTTCCCGCTTTTGATATCGACTGTAATTTACGCGATTTCGGCAATGAGTTCGGTCGCCATCTTGCGCCCCGTGACATTTATTTTCCTCTGCTTATTGGGACTCTTCATTCAATTGAAGAAGCAGCAGTGGAAAGTCGGCAATCTCATTGCCGGCAACATGCCTGCTGCCAACTAGTACTGCTCAGTCTTTGGGCCCACAGATCAGCCGGCGGCGGAGGACTTTGTGACCGCTACCTTTGGGGCCCCCAGGGAGACTGACACCTAGCGGTAGCTCGACGCTAGACGCGTGTAATGATCTGCGTTCCAACGAATGCTCTCGATCTCTTCGTCGGTAAGTTTGGCGATTACCTTGGCAGGCCTGCCCAGGGCTTTTGAGTAGGCAGGAATCTTCGTTCCCGGGGTTACCAGACTGCCGGCACCTAAGAGAACAAATTCTCCCAGCTCCGAATCATCCAGCACCACACTGCCCATTCCCACCAGAACAAAATCGCGAATCGTGCAAGCATGTAAGGTCACCGAGTGCCCTACCGTGACGCCGTTGCCAATAATCGTGGGACTCTTTCGATACGAAACGTGGATAACGCTGTTGTCCTGAACGTTGGAATTTTCGCCGATGCGGATGTAATTCACATCACCCCGCACGACGCTATTAAACCAAACGCTGCTCCCAGCGCCGATATGCACGTCGCCCATAACCTGCGCACTCGGCAGAATCATCGCGGAGGGATGAATTTGCGGAGTCTTGTACTTATGCGGGTAAAGCTTCTGCAGCTCTACGAGGCTTAATGGTTTTGGGTTCGGCGTTTCGTTCTGCATGGACGTAATAGCCTTTCAGATTCGAACCATTGGCGTCGGTGACTTCGACATCAATCACTTTTCCGACACAAGCAGCTCCGGCGTTAAAGACATGCACTAGTTTACCGGCCGGATTGCGTCCCGTAAAATTCATGTCTTTTTTGTCCATTGCCTCAATGAGTACCGGCGTGATTTTGCCAATGTACTGGCGATTCTCTGCGTCGATCTGGGGATAAACTACTTTGAGCAACCGTGCGAGACGAGCTTCTTTGATCTTCTCGGGCACTTCCTCGCCCGCATAGATCATCGCCCGCGTGCCCGGTCGAGGAGAATACTTAAACATAAACGCTAAGGAGAACTTTACTTGCTCCATTAACGTGAGCGTTTCTTCAAATTCTTCTTCGGTCTCGCCAGGGAAACCGACAATCGCATCCGTCGACAGAGCAATCTCAGGGCAGGCCTTGCGCAATGCTTCGACCTTTAGCAAATAATCCTCGCGCGTATACAGGCGCGACATGCGTTTTAAAATCCGATTGGAACCCGATTGAAACGGCAGGTGGAGCGCCGGCATCAGCTTGGGCAATTTGCCAAACTGCTCAATCAAATCCATTCCCAAATCTCTAGGGTGCGAAGTGACGTAGCGAATGCGTTCGAGGCCTTCGATTTCATGCGCGCGCTCAATCAGCTGCGCTAGATTTTCCTCGGTGCCCTTGCCGTAGGTATTGATGTTTTGGCCAAGGAAAACAATCTCCTTCGTACCTCTATCGACGAGCTTTCGCACATCCTCTAAAACTTCAGCAATCGCGCGGCTCTTCTCACGACCACGGACATAGGGCACGATGCAGTAAGTGCAGAAGTGATCGCAGCCCTTCATGATTGTCAGATATTCACTGGGTTTGGCCTTGTCCAAGACCACCGCGGGCTGGACGTAAGCGCGCGACATTTTTTCAAACTCGGCTTCCACTAAACGCGCACCGCGCGCCATGACTTCTTCAACCAGTGGCACAACGCGATCGACGCTATCCGGCCCGAACACGAGATCTAAATGCGGCACCCGATGCAAAAGAGTACGGCCCATGCGTTGACCAATGCAGCCCGAAATACCCAAAACGGTTTCTGGCTTTTTATCTTTAAGGCCCTTGAGCTCTCCCAACAAACTCAAAACTTTTTGCTCCGATTTCGCGCGTATGCTGCATGTATTGATCAGCACCACATCGGCTTCGCGCAAATCCGGCTCGACCACAAACCCTCGCTCCTGCAAAAGGCCCAGCATGCGGTTTGAGTCGTAGACATTCATCTGGCAACCAAATGTCTTGATATGTACTTTTTTCGGGGCGACTTCCATGCCGCGGATTGTAAAAGCCACTGCCCGCTAGCACAAGGAAAATGCCCTGTTTTTGAAGCCTTTTCGACGCTTCTTGGGTAAATTGGAGGTACATGAACCCCTCAAGGAGCGCAGCTTCGATTCCGCAACCGCCCCCCTCCGGCCCCAGGGCTTTCACGGGTTACGAGAAGTTTATAGTCGGCGTGCTGGCATTTTTGCAGTTCACCATCATTTTAGATTTCATGGTGCTCTCACCATTAGGCGCCACCTTGATTCCTACCTTGGGGCTTTCGCCCCGCCAATTTGGCTGGGTGGTATCGGCCTACGCGTTTAGCGCCGGAGCGAGCGGTTTATTGGCCGCCGGCTTCGCCGATCGCTACGACCGCAAGTCGATGCTTTTGTTCTTCTACACGGGCTTTATCGTGGGCACTTTGCTCTGCGGAATAGCTACCGACTATTATTTTCTTCTGGGCGCTCGCATCGTCACGGGCATATTTGGCGGCGTAATGGGCTCCGTGGTTTACGCTATTACCACCGATACTTTTCCGATGCAGATGCGTGGCCGGGTGATGGGATTTATTCAGACCTCGTTTGCCGCCAGCCAAGTTTTGGGAATCCCCTTGGCGCTTTACCTTTGCAACGCTTTTAACTGGCATGCCCCTTTTCTTTTTATCGTCGGCATTAGTGTCGCCGTCGGCATCATGATTTATTTCTACATGCGTCCTATTAACTCGCATTTGGTGCCTCAGACGCGCAGCCCATTTGCCCATTTATCTAAGGCGGTATCGTCGACAAAATACTTGGAAGGCTATGCCGCTACAGCGCTGCTCAGCACCGGCGGCTTTATGCTGATGCCGTTTGGCAGCGCCTTTAGCGTCTACAACCTGGGAATTGATCTGGAGCATTTGCCGGCGGTGTACATGGCAACAGGAATTTGCGCGATGTTTGCCGGACCTATTGCAGGGCGCATGAGCGATACTACGGGTAAATTCTCCGTCTTCACTTTTGGCACCCTGCTCACCATCGCAACGGTGGTCTACTACACGCAGATGGGCATCTCACCCCTATGGCTCGTGATCACTATCAATATCGTTTTATTCGTCGGCATTTCCTCGCGCATTGTGTCGGCGATGGCGCTCACTTCTGCCATTCCGAGCCCTGAAGATCGCGGAGCTTACATGTCGGTAAGCTCCTCGATTCAGCAGATTTCCGGAGGCCTGGCAGCGGCTCTTGCCGGTCTGATTGTCGTACAAAATGGAGAAGGACCCCTTCAACATTTCGATACATTGGGCCAAGTGGTGGCGCTGGCAGCCGTCATTACTTTGGTCATGATGTACCGAATTAATCGACGAGTGATGCAATGATCCCGCTTCTGTCACCAGAGCGTCAAAACGAAAAACTAGCCAGTCAGTTGGAGCGAGCACTCACTCGCACACTCGCGCATCCCCCTCACGAAATCTCTCCGGAAATCACCGCCTTAGAGGGGGATATCGCCGGTAGAACGGGTTACCCCTTTGCGGTGGGGCTAGCGAGCCTGCCCGATAGTTTACTACTGGGCCTTCGCGCTTTGGGCTTAGAGCCCGGTGATGAAGTGGTCGTCCCTGCATATGGCTACGCCGCTCCCGCACAGGCGGTCCTGTGGGCGGGAATGAAACCCATCTTTGCGGATATCTGCCCGCACACTGGGGTCATGACGCCGGAGACTTTGCGCTCCGCCATCACTAAAAAAACCCGCGCCGTCATCGCGCTGGATCTCTATGGCCGCAGACCTCTGCTCACTAAGTTGCGGGAGGTGTGCGACTATTTTGGGCTCTTTCTCGTCGAAGAATGCTCGCATGCGCCGGGACTGCCCTACAAAGGCATCAAAGCGCATTTGGCCGTGACGGGATTTGGTCCTGATACGCCCATTAGCGTGGCGGGGTTTGCGGCGGTGGCCTGCACGGCGGATCAAGTTCTGGCGCAGCGTCTGCGCGAGCTTTCGCGTGCCGCGCACGTCGGTAAATTCTCCGAAAGTCGAGTGAGCACCCGCAGCCAAGTCGATCCATTCCAAGCCGCCATTTTGCGCACCAAACTCACCCAGTGGAATATCTGGCTCGCCATGCGCCGCTCGATTGCGGGCTGGTATCAGAAAGCGTTTTACCCTTACACCCACCCGGAACGTCTGCGTCTAACGGCACCTGCGGATGCTCCGGAGTCACACGCTTGGACCTATTTCCCAATCCGCATTCCCGGCCAACGCGAAGCGCTTCGTCGGCAACTGCTGTCGCATCGGATTGCCGCGGACGTGCTCTTTGTGCGGCCTTTACCGACGGTACCCCCCTTTGACACCCTCTCTCCACCGCGTCGTTTTCCAGGCGCCGAGATGTGGTGCCAGGAAATACTGTTGCTCCCCACTTTTGCTGAACTGACCGCCCAAGAAGTCGAAACCGTGATAGGGTCGGTCACGCAATGGTGCAACCCCTCGTCCATTTAGTTCTCTACCAACCGGTGATCCCGCAGAACACGGGTGCGATCGCCCGGCTCGCCGCCTGCACGGGCGCGTGCCTGCACTTGATCCATCCATTAGGATTTAAGACCGATGAAGCCTCGGTCCGCCGAGCGGGCTTGGATTATTGGGAACACGTCGATATCCGCGAGCATGCCGATTGGAATGCGTTCTTGGAGGCCGAATCTCCTCAACGCTTGTTTCTATTCACCAAATGGGCCGACAAACCGTATGACGAAGCCGATTACTCCGGGCCGGTCTACCTGGTTTTTGGAAATGAATCCCTAGGTTTACCCGCGGAAATTCACGAGCAATACCAGGGCAATCGTCTTTGGATTCCGATGCGGTCAGATAAAGTCCGCAGCCTGAATTTGGCCCAAGCCGCGTCGATAGTGGCCTACGAAGCCCTAAGACAGCAGGGTTTTGGCGACCTCAAGAATTTAGCCAGCGCCCCCCGCGGCGGCATCAAACGCCCCTTGAGAACCTGGGAAAACCAGCCTCAGCTCCCCTAAGAAATCCTCGGTTTAAGCTTTCCCCGCGTGTGGTATACCGCACGCAGATTTACGACCCTTGATGAACAAATGAAAAACCTGGTTCCCCCACAGGAGTGTCCCGCTTTGCCAGAATCCCAGTTTGAAACTGCGGACGGAGATTTGCTGTCGATTCGCCCGGTTGCTCTGGGCGATTTGGCTGCTCTTGCGAGAGTAGAGGAATTATCCTGGTCGCCCGCGCAACGTGCGAGTCTAACTACCATCGAGGCGCGCTTTACTTCGGGTGCTTGCTTAACCATCGCAGCTCACAGTCAAAAGCGCGGGGAAATTGTTGGATATGTCACGGCGCTACTTGATAGCGACTCAAACCATAGCGGCCCTTTCCCTTGGACCCATTACGCGCAGCTAGCGGAATCTCCCGCATTTTCTGAACCGCAAAATCTCTACATCGTCACGATTAGCGTTTTGCCCGATGCGCCCAGGGGCACTGGCACACAGCTGGTCAAGGCAAT
>JALHPX010000163.1 GCA_022842225.1 bacterium | reverse complement strand
CTTCAAATTAAAATCGGGCAGATCCATCAGGATGGCGACGGCGACCTTGCGCTCTGTTGCGGACTTCTTTACATCGCGAAACGCGCGCAGCACTTCGCGCCATTTGTCTTTCCAATCCGCACCACCTACGACATTGAGACTCTCGGCACGCGCCACTGTTTCCATTCCGAGCTCACGCAGCCGGGGGCCGCCCACACCAAAAAAATGGAGGTCTCCCGCGCGAGTGCGAAGGTGTTCGACTAAACCCGCTGCGTGCAAATCCGCGGAGGCTTCGCCTGCGACTAAGAGAATTTCGGTTGCCATGAAGAAGTGCCTTCAGTCTTGGGTTTCTGGGCATCCGATTGCAGTAATTGTCGACGTTGAAGAATCTGTTCCTGGATGCGTTCCATCCATACTAATGCGTCCAATGCCTGTCTGCCAGTCACCAGTGGGGCTTGTCCCGTGGCGATACAGTTTAAGAACTGCTCGGTCTGTCTCTCCAAACAATCGACGGTAGTTTCAATCGCGCGCTGCTGGATGAGTCCGGATTCAGCACGCTCCACGAGCACGGCTCGTTGATTGAGAAAATCCATTGAGATGTATTGGTTTTTGCCAAAAATGCGGAACTTGCGCTGCACATGCGTGGACACGCGGCTCGCATTGATATTGGCAATCGCACCGTCCGGAAATTCAAGACGGGCATTGGCAATGTCGGAGTGGCGAGTGAGGACCTGCATGCCAATCGCGCTAAGCCCCGCCGGTAGCTGCGCAGCCAGAGAGAGCACGAGATCCAAATCATGAATCATTAAGTCACTAATGACGTCGATACGCTCTTCTTCACGCCCCCCCTGCGAGTGTAGGCGATCGGCTTCGATGAAATTAAATCCCTGGAAATCCCGCAGACCCAGCTCGCCCAGAAAGTGCTGCAGCCGAAAGCGCTCGAGATGGCCCACGGTGAGAATCAGCTTTTGCTTCTCAGCCATCTCAACCAGCTCTCTGGCCTGCTGGCTAGTCGGCGCGAGTGGCTTTTCAACCAGAACATGTACGCCGGCGGCCATGGCTTCGCGGGCGACAGAGAAATGAAAATCGGTGGGCGAGGCGATGATCGCGGCATCGATTTCAAAGAGCAATTCGCCGAGATTAGAAAAGGCTTTGACGCCTTTCTCCTGAGAAAGCACGCCAGCGCGATCCAAATCCGGATCAAAAATCCCAACCACTTCGCAACGAGGATTTTGTAGGAGCTTGGAGAGGTGAAACCCTCCCATTTTTCCCACTCCAATGACCCCGGCACGGATTCGGTTTTTTGCTGTTTGCGCCATTAGCGAAGGATTCCATTCTTAGAACCGTCGAGAAACTTCAAAAAGAAATCGACTTCGGGTTCTCTGCCTACTTCCACGACGATTTTCTCAATCGCCTGAGACACCGTTAAATTTTGGAGATAAAAGATTTTAAAAACCTTGCGCAGTCGCTTGAGCGATTCGGGCGAAAACCCCCGTCGTTCCAATCCGACCAGATTAATGGCCTGGACCTCAAACTCATTGCCCTTGCCGATGACGTACGGCGGAAGATCTTTGCGCAGCAACGATCCGCCGCCCAAAAAACTGTGCGCTCCGACACGACAGAACTGCGTAACGGCGGAAACTCCACCGATGCCGACAAAATCACCCACTTCGACGTGGCCAGCAAGCTGCACAGAGTTTGCCATAATCACATCGCTGCCGACGACACAATCATGAGCGACGTGGCAATACGCCATCAGCATCACGCGATCTTTGATCACCGTCTTGCCATGGCCAAATTCTGTACCGCGATTGCAAGTCACACTTTCGCGGATTACGACGTCATTGCCGATTTCTAAAGTAGTAGGCTCGCCCTTGTAGCGAGTGTGTTGGGGGGCTCCGCCAAGAACAGCAAACGAGCTGATATTCGCGCCCGAGCCAATATGTGTATGACTGTGAATAACGACGTGACTTGCGATATTAGCGCGCTCGCCAATCGTTACTTCCGCTTCAATTACCGAATACGCCCCAATAGTCGAACCCTCTCCAATGCGCGCCTGCGGGTGCACAATGGCGGTAGGGTGAATGCTAGACCCCATCTTGATTTTCCCCCTGTTTCTCCAACGACCGAACTCTCTTAAATAAATCAGCAAGCTTGCGCGAGTAGCGATACAGCTGGTGTGCCTCACGCACTGGAATGGCGGGGCTACCGGCGTATGTTTGATCGCCGGGCAAATCGATCGAAATTCCCGATTGCGCTCCCATGCGGATATTTTCGCCAAGCGAGACACCATTGGAAATTCCAACTTGTCCGCCCAAGATGGAGCCTGCGCCAATTGTCGACGAGCCAGCGATACCCGCTTGGGCGCAGATGATGGAATTTTTTCGGATGGTGCAGTTGTGAGCGATGTGAACGAGATTATCGATCTTCGCTCCGCTCTCTAAACGAGTTTCGCCGAGCGTTGCGCGATCGATGGTGCAATTGGCTCCGATGCGCACATCATCTTCGATAACAACGGTGCCGATTTGAGGCATATGAGTGAGCGAAGCTGGCTGTCCAAATATCCCAAAACCGTCGGCGCCAATCACCGTGCCGGAGAAAATCGTGACACGATTGCCGATTTTTACCTTGGGAAACACGACGACTCGCGGATGCAGAATCGTTTTTTCGCCGATGGCGCTGTGGGCGCCAATCACTGTGTGCGCACCAATAAAGCTACCGGCGCCAATGGAGACGCCCGATTCAATCACGGCAAAGGGAGCCACTGTGACGTCGGCACCAATCACGGCATCGTCTGCGACACTCGCTAATGTGGAAATTCCAAAGGGCGTGCTCCATTGAGCGGCGAAACGCTTTGCCACTTCGGCAAATACAGCTTTTGGATCTTCCACTACTAAGTAAGTATGCGGCTTGGTGTCCTGCACCCATTCACGACGCGTGAAAATGACGGCGCCGCCTTCGCTATCGATTTCATCGGCGAAGCGAGCGCTCGCGCAGTAACTTAAGCAGCCTCCGCGGGCGCCAGAAAGTGCCGCCAACTTCTCCACGACACGAGTGGGTTCACCAATCAAATCCGCGCCAAAGAGGTCGCCTAAGACCTTCGCTGTAGTAGGGAATACAAGCCCATCCATGGGGTGCACGCTATCCTTCCGAGGGTTCGAAGTAAATGCTTGCCGCACCGCATTATTGAGTCTGAAGAGACCTAAACCGCCCCTCGTTTGCTGTGGTAAAATGAGATTAACAAATTCCTTAAAATCTAGCGGCGCCCCTCCCGCCTAGCTCGGCAATTACCGGCGCGCTCCCCCCCTGTTTCTGGTTCTAAAAAAGCACCTATGCCGTCGACTACACTCTTTCCTTTTCTTAAGAAAAATCCAGTCTTTACGAATTTTCTTCTCGCCAGTTCCGTGTCGTTGACCGGCAATTCAATCTTCGAAATTGCCATGCCCCTGTATGTGCTCCAGAAGACCGGCTCGGTGATGCAGCTCAGCCTGGTGAGCGTGGCCCTGCACTTACCGCATTTCGTGACGGCTCCTCTCACTGGATTTCTGGCCGATCATTACAACAAACGGCGCCTCCTGATTGGCTGCGATATCGGCCAAATCATCATGTTGGTGCTGACGCTCGCATACCACTACTCGGGCGTTGAAACGATCTGGCCGCTGCTGGTTTTGATTTTGCTCAATCGCTCGCTGCAGAATCTGTTTGAGACGGTTGCGAACTTTCAACTCATTCCGGGTTTCGTCGCGCCAGGCGACCTTGCAAACGCGAATACTTGGTTTCTTTCGTTTCATCGCTTGATTCAGATCGTGGGCCCGTTTCTGGGCGGAATCCTCATGACGGTGTTTGGATCGTCGGCGTGCATTCTCGTCAATATTTTGAGTTTCAGCGCGACGCTGGCGTTTACCTATCGCATGATGGATCTCGATGAGAAGATGTCGGGCGAAGCGCAGCGCGCCGGCCGACCCGCGCTGACGGTGACTAACCTCTTTGTTAATTTTCGCGGCAACCTGAGTTACATCTACCGCTCGCCGATTTTCCGGCCGTTTGTGTCTCTGATGTTTTTGTGGAACCTCTCGTCGCTTACCTTAAGTTCGCCGAGTCTTACTTACTACTTCAACGGCCGGCATAGCTTTTCGCCAGCGGAATATGGTTTTGCCGTCGCGTCGTTTGGCGTGTTCGGGATCTTAGGATTTCTGCTCTCCGATCGCCTGTACCGAGTGTATCCCTTTGCTACCGCGTTCTATGGCTCGTGCTTTGTCCAAGCAGTGCTAGGGACCATTGCCGTCGTCGTTTGCCCGTTTCCAATTTTGATGGCGGTTTTCTACAGTCTTTCTCGGGTGGGAAGTTCGGTGCTCAGCATGGGCACCTTTATTCTCCGCCAAACCCAAGTGCCCAGGGAAATGGCGGGCGGCGTAAACGCGGCGCTTAGAATGTTTTTCATGTCCGCGGCCCCATTGTCGGCGATTCTGCAGGGATTCATCATGGATCACTTCGGCGTCGAGACAAGTTTGGCGATTGGCGCGGCTTGCTTGTGGGGCGCGGTCTGGTACGCATCTGAACTAGCGACTCACTACCCCAATGCCGGAATTTCCGCGCCGGCTCCTCAGCACGTGCTCGCCCGCGCAGTACGCTCCCTGCCTGATACTACCGACGAGAAGAAAAAAGTCGGTTAGTCCTCCTCTGAAGGATCCTTCGGCACAATCCGCGGCACCCAAGCTGGTTTGCTTTCGTGATCGGAAGCATCTTCCGCCGGAACGCGGTATTCTTCTGTCGCCCATTTTCCTAAATCCCGCATCTTGCATGCCTCGCTACAAAAGGGCCGAAATTTATTTCCTTCCCAAGTACTGGGCTGTCTGCAGGCGGGGCAGGGCACTGTCTTTTTCATAGGCCATCTGTTAAACATTGGCCGGAGGCAAAATGCCAGCAAAGGAAATACTCTTCACCGAAGAAGCCAGAGCCGCTATCACACGCGGCGTCAACATATTGGCCGATGCCGTAAAGGTTACCTTGGGGCCAAAGGGCCGCAACGTAGTGATCGAACGCCCATTCGGCGGTCCTCTCATCACCAAAGACGGCGTTACCGTCGCTAAAGAAATCGATTTGGACGAAAAATTTGAAAACCTCGGCGCACAAATGGTGCGCGAAGTGGCGAGCAAAACCAATGAAGACGCGGGGGATGGCACAACCACCGCGACCGTTTTGGCTCAGGCACTTTATCGGGAAGGCATTAAAGTCGTCTCCGCCGGACTTAATCCCATTCAACTCAAGCGGGGAATGGACCTAGCACTTGCAGAGGCTATTGGCGTGATTCGCAAGATCAGCCGCCCTGCGAATGGCCGCGAAGAATTGCAAAACATTGCGACTATTTCAGCGAATCAAGACGTCGATACCGGCAAGCTGCTTGCCGACGCGATTGAAAAAGTCGGCGCTGCGGGCGTTATCACTGTCGAAGAATCCAAAAGCGCTGAGACTAAGCTAGAATTCGTCGAAGGGATGGAATTCGACCGCGGGTACATCTCTCCTTATTTCGCCACCAATCCCGACAAAATGATCGCGGAATTGGATGATTGCCTGATTTTGCTTTCGGAAAAGAAATTGTCCAACTTGCGTGAGATGCTCCCACTCCTGGAAGCTGTTATTCAAACTGCTCGCCCTATTCTGCTTTTGGCGGAAGATATCGACGGAGAGGCGCTGGCTGCGTTGGTTGTAAATAAATTGCGTGGCTCACTCAAAGTGGCTGCGGTGAAGGCTCCCGCTTTTGGCGATCGGCGCAAAGAAATCTTGCAGGATCTTGCCGTGCTAACCGGCGGAACGGTCGTCGCCGAGGATACGGGCACTAAAATCGAGGCCTTGGGTATCGAGAAGTTGGGAACCGCCAAGCGCGTCGTTATCACCAAAGACAAGACCACGATCATCAACGGCGGCGGTACCAAGAAGGCAATTGAAGATCGCGTAAAGCTTATCCGCGCCCAGATCGAACGCTCGGAATCAGACTACGACACCGAAAAGCCCAAGGAGCGCCTGGCCAAGCTCACGGGCGGCGTAGCCGTGGTTCAAGTCGGTGCCGCGACCGAAATGGAAATGAAGGAAAAAAAGTACCGCGTGGAAGATGCTTTGCACGCCACGCGCGCTGCTGCTGAAGAGGGAATTGTTCCCGGCGGCGGCACTGCCTTGCTCCGAGTGTATGCGGCGCTGGCAAACTTCAAAGTCTCCGAGCCCGAGCAACAAGCAGGGGTAGAGATCTTCCGACGCGCGCTCACCGAGCCGTTGAAGCAAATTGCTTCCAACGCCGGACTAAATGGCGAAGTCATTGTCCATGAAGTGCTCTCAAAAAACCAAGAAGGCTACGGATTTAATGCGCAGACAGAAACCTACGAAGACCTACTAAAGGCCGGCGTAATTGATCCTGCGAAGGTCGTTCGTTGTGCGCTTCAAAACGCGACGAGCATTGCCTCGATTCTTCTGACCACTGAAGCGCTTATTGTGGAGAAAAAGACTAAGTCGACCGAAGGCCATCACCACCACGACCACTCGCACGGGTAGGATTTTTTAGAACGGTTCGATAAACATCTTCGTACCGTTGAACGACTCGTTCCCAATGCAGCTCTTGCCTGACCCATTGGCAGGCTTTGTCTAATTGCAGTTGCTGACTCGGCGATGGTTTTTCCGCTTGGCGAAGAACCGAAAGCAAGGACTCTGGGCTGGTATCTTCGTAAATCATTTCCGGAAGAAAAGGGCGGATGTATTCCGCACTTCCGCTACGTCTGGGAACAATCGGGCGGCAGCCAGCTTCCAGCGCTTCAAATGGGACCCGGCCAAAAGGTTCTTCGATAGCTGGATACACGAGGGCCAGGGCTCCGGAGAGGATCGCTTTTTTCCCTTCGGTGAAAACGGGAGGCAAGAGTCGCACGTGGGCGGTCATTCCCATTCGCAAAATAGTCTCGCGTAGAACTGCATCGTAATTTCTCTCAGCGGGTCCAACCAACCAAAGCTCGGCTTTTCCACCGCGACGTCGGTAGCTGTAGAAACACTGGATGAGAAAAACCAGATTCTTGCGACTTTCCAGCCTGCCCAAATAAAGAAAGTAACCGTGAGCGGCGATTGGCAAAAGATCGGAAGAGCA
>JALHPX010000162.1 GCA_022842225.1 bacterium | reverse complement strand
TAAGTTCGTGGTTTCTTCTGCGACGTCCGCGTCTTTAATACGACTTTTCGCGGTCGTCAGGTTCTCCCTGTATATTCCTTGCGCATTGTAGGTCACTTGCAGGCGGTTTTGCGTAGAACCGACGCGTGCTCGTAGTTCGTTGACCTGGATAATAGCATTATCCAAGGCTTCCAAACCATCTTGAGCATCCGAACGATCCTACACATCGATGTCTTCAACACCGAGGCCGCTAGCAGTGAGATCCGAATTTCCCGGATCAAAAACGATTCGATCTTTCTCCTCGTCATTGCCCGTGCCGACTTGGAACTCGAGTCGGACTTCTTCTCCGGCAAGCAGTTCGCGATCGAGATAAGAGGTAGTGCGAGCAATCCGAGTGATCTCGGACTTCAACTCTTGCACTTCCTGATTTAGCATCGATCGTTCTCTGTCACCGACTGTATCGGAAGCACTTTGCATGCTCAGCTCCCGTACACGGATCAACATGTTGCTGATCTCGTTTGTTCCGCCTTCGAAGACCTGAATCAATGAAACCGCGTCTTGCGAGTTTCGCATTGCTTGTCCGAGTGATCGGACAGTGGCATTCATGTTATCCGAGATCGCGAGACCTGCCGGATCGTCTGCTGCCACTACAATACGGGAACCCGTTGCTAGTTTTTGAATCGTTCTAGCGTTACGAGATTCCACTTGTTCCAGGGACCTCTGAGCGTTGAGCGCCAGATGGTTAGTCTGAATAGTGAACGACATTTACTTGAGTCCTCCTTGAGCAGATTGCCGTCCCAGCATGGGAAGGGGGTTGCCGCCCCCGGTGATCCATCACCATGCGGGATACTCAGCCCGCATACAGTTGTTGCCACTCCGCTTACGCGGCGCAGCAATTCCTGCTGTTATGCTTTTCGACTCACTGCGTAATTACTTTAGAAGAAATTATACAGCGCGTTATTTTGAAGGTAAGCGGTTGGATTTCTAGAGGTTCTCTTTTTTAAAAAAGTGCGAGTTAATGCGGTGCATTCATTGCCACGCTCATTCTAGGGCTCTACGATGGGCGAATGAAAAAACAAGTTTTCTGCACAATTGTCTTTTTAATGAGTTGGTTGGCGGCGCCCGTGCGCGCTGCGGATGGGGTTTATCTCGGTCTGCAGGGCGGACACGTAGGGCTTTCCGGCAGTACGTTTCAATCGGGTCTCGGATTTGGGGGCGACTTGGGATTTGTCGTCGGACCGGTAGTGGACTTAGTTTTCAAATCGCAATTGAGTTCTCATGACGGCGGCGGTGGCATGACTCTGTGGAGCAACACACTGTCCGCTGATTTTCATGTCGGCAATTTTTATGACGTCGATATCGCGTTGGGCGTTGGACCTGGTCTTTATAAATTTGGTTCTGTTTCGCGTTTCGGTTTGCACGGAGAACTAAACACAGACGTGGCTGTCGGCGATGGCTGGCGCGCAGGCCTAAGCTGGCGATACCACGGCATCATGGGCGGCACGGTAAATCGCGAAGGCAGTTATTGGAGTGTGATGGCGCGCGTGGGCTACTTGTTTGAGATGTAAATTATGGCAAAGATTAAATCTGAAATGGCGGGCACTGTGCTCGAGATCAAAGTAAAGGTTGGAGACACAGTCACTAAGGGCCAGGAAGTGGCCGTGGTGGAATCCATGAAAATGGAAGTGCCCCTTCAAGCCGATGTTGCAGGCAAAGTTTCTAAAATCCTAAAAAATGCCGGCGACTTCTTAAACGAAGGCGAAGCTTTGATCGAACTAGCCTAAGCACCGTCTAAACTCGGGGATGGGTAAAAGACATGCACCTGACGGATGTGACGTTACGCGACGGGCTTCAATTCGAAAAATTGACGCTGACGACGGAACAGAAATTTGCGCTTTTTGAAAAAATCGCTGCCTGCGGTTTTGAACGCATCGAAGTCACCAGTTTCGTGCACCCCAAGTGGGTCCCTCAGTTGGCGGATGCGGAGGCTCTAAGCACCCGTGTATTTGCTTCCCCGCTCGCAAAATCTTGTGAGTTGATGGCCTTTGTCCCAAACGAAAAAGGCCTAGATCGCCTCGTCAAATTCAACTTCGCTTGGGCCAGCGCATTCGTGGCAGTGAGCAATAGCTTCAACGAGAAGAACGTGAACTCAACGCGCGAAGCGAGCTTGGACGGTTTGGGCCGAACCGCGCAGAGGTGTCAGCGCGAAGGCCGCAAGCTGCGCATCTATATTTCCACTGTCTTTGGCTGTCCTTATGAGGGCCTGATTTCCGCCGACGATGTGGAAAAAGTTGCTAAGGTCGTTGCGAGCTTTCAACCGGACGAAATCGCTTTAGGTGACACAATCGGAGTTGCCACGCCCGCGCAAGTGCGCGAGGTGCTGGGCCGCCTTGCTAAATTTTGGCCCGTGCACAAAACCGCGCTCCACTTACACAACACCTACGGCATGGCGCTTGCGGGCGCGGATGTGGGGTATGGCCTAGGAGTGCGGGCATATGACGGCGCGCTGGGTGGCACGGGGGGGTGTCCCTATGCAAAGGGCGCTAGCGGTAATTTGGCAATCGAAGAATTGAATTACCTTGCTCATCGTCAGGGCTGGCGCAAGAAGTTTCCGACGACAGAATTGAAGCAAGCTCTAACGGCACTTAAGGCAACGGGGATCGAACCTAGAAGCCAGCTAGCTGCGATCCTTGCCAAGGGTGGGGATTGGTTTGGGGAGAACAAAAGTGGCTAAACATTTTGGTACGGCAGTTCTAGTCAAACGCGAAGGGTCGATGGCGATTGCAACGTTGAATCGTCCTGACAAACTCAATGCAATTAACCGCGACATGCTCGAGGAGTTAACTGCTTTTCTCGACGTGATTCAGACCGATAAGACTCTGCGTTCGATCATCATCACGGCGGCGGGTGATAAAGCTTTTTGCGTCGGCGCTGACTTAAAGGAGCGCCAAGCGATGACGGAGAAAGACATTCTCCAGCGCTTCGATCAGGTCCACAAACTCTACACGCGGCTGGAGAATTTGCGCGTGCCGGTGATTGCGGCAGTGAATGGCGCCGCTCTCGGTGGTGGATTAGAGCTCGCACTGGCGTGTGATTTTCGCATCTTGGCGAATAACGCCATGGTGGGTTTGCCCGAGGTGAGCCTCGCGATTATTCCTGGTAATGGCGGCACGCAGCGACTCGCGCGTATCGTCGGGATGTCCAAGGCACTGGAATGGGTTTTATTTGCCAAGCGGCTGACAGCCAAAGAAGCGCTGGATGCGGGCCTGGTAACCCAGACCGCGGATGCCGCTGAGTGTTTAGCCAGCGCCAAAGCTATGGCGGAAGCCCTTCAAGAAATGGGGCCACTTGCTCTGGGAGCTGCTAAAAAAGCGATTCGCCAAGGCATCGAGCTACCTATGCAAAAAGCCTTGGAGCTCGAGACAGAGTGCTACAAATCTTTGATTAGTTCGAAGGATAGAAAAGAAGGAATCGTCGCATTCCTCAATAAAAAGAAACCGAATTACACGGGCGAGTGATTGGATATGGAAGATATTTCCAGGCTGCAAGAGAAACTGCGTGCGGGCGGAGACGCCAAGTACCATGAGAAAAATAAAGAATCGGGCAAACTATTCGCTCGCAAGCGTATTGAGCTTTTAATTGATGCAGGAAGTTTTATCGAAGACGGGCTCTTTGCCAATTGCATGAACGAAGGGCTGCCAGCGGATGGCGTGGTGACCGGACTTGGAATGGTTGAAGGCCGGAAGGTCGCAATCATGGCAAATGATTCGACGGTAAAAGCTGGTTCCTGGGGCGCTCGCACCGTGGAAAAAATTCTGCGCCTGCAGGAAACTGCGCAACAATTGCAGATTCCAGTGTTCTACCTCGTCGACAGCGCGGGTGCTCGCATCACCGACCAAATTGAAATGTTCCCCGGACGGCGAGGGGCAGGGCGGATTTTCTACAACGAAGCGCGGTTGTCGGGGAAAATCCCTCAGATTTGTCTGCTGTTTGGTCCCTCTGCCGCGGGCGGCGCTTACATTCCAGCGTTTTGCGACTTGCTGATCATGGTGGATGGCAACGCGAGTATGTACCTGGGCTCCCCGCGCATGGCGGAATCGGTGATTGGGGAGAAAGTAACTCTGGAGGAGATGGGCGGCGCGCGCATGCACTGTACCGACAGCGGTGTCGGCGATATTTTGGTGAGTGATGAACCGGCTGCTATTGAGCAGGCCAAGAAATATCTTCGCTTTGTGCCTCAGAATGAGAAAGAAGCCCCTCCTAAAGTGAAGGGCATTGCCCCCGCGACAGCGTGTGCCGCGTTGAAAGACAAAGTTCCCCAGCAAGACAACAAAGCCTACAACATGCGTGAAGTCTTGGACGCGGTGGTGGATGCGGGAAGTATCTTTGAACTAAAAGAGCTCTACGCCAAGGAGCTCATCACAGTGCTGGCGCGTATCGACGGTGCCCCAGTCGGAATTCTTGCCAATCAGCCGATGGTGAAGGGCGGAGTGCTTTTTGTGAATTCGTCGGACAAAGCCGCGCGGTTTATTCAACTTTGCAGCGCCTGGGGGATTCCGATTCTGTTCTTATCGGATGTGCCGGGTTTTATGATTGGCTCCAAGATCGAAAAAGAAGGCATGATCCGTGCGGGCGCGAAGTTAATCTACGCGCTCAGCAATGCTCGCGTGCCGAAGATTCAACTCATCGTGCGCAAAGCCTTTGGCGCGGGCCTCTACGCTATGTCGGGACCCGCTTTTGGTAGTGATTGCGTCTTGGCATTGCCGACGGCGCAGGTAGCCGTGATGGGTCCGGAGCCCGCGATTAACGCAGTTTATTTTAATAAAATGGCGGAAATGAAGCCTGAGGAAAAAGCGGCTTTCTTGAAAGAAAAAACAGCCGAGTATCAAAAAGAGATCAATATATTGCGCATCGCAGGAGAGCTTATCGTCGATGCAATGATTGATTTTTCGCAAATAAGGGACGAATTGGTAAAAAGATTGCGTTTTTATGACCGTCCTAAAGAACCAATGAGTGCTCCTGGCATCATGCCGATGTAAACTACGGCTAATGGCGCCTTCTTCCAAAATGGTATTGCAGACAACCGGCATCGGCAGCGTGCCGTTTGAAGACATGGACGAGGCCATCGCGCACTCGCTCAAGTACACTGTGCCTTTCCTGCCGGAACTAAAATCGTCCGAAAATTTTCTGGCCCGCGCCCAGGCATTGCTTACAAAAATGCGACTGCCACCGGAACTGGCTCCGTGGTTGGACGCCTTGGAAAAAAGCGAAAAACACCCCGCGCACGTCAAAGTGCAACTCGCGGGTCCGGTCACTTATCGCAAACATTGCGAAGCGGAAGGCATCGCTCTTTCCGCCAGTTGGTTAAAGGATCACGTAGCAGCTTCCCTAGTGTTGTCGAAAGCAGTGTCCGCGCGCAGCGCTGCCGAAGTCGTTTTCTTTTGGGACGAACCGACACTCAGTAACAAGACTTCCGATGCAGACTGGCGCACTTTAAAAGACGCGATAGAAATCGCCACTCACTCCAAATTGCCAGTTTCGCTGCACGCATGTGGCAAGCTCCCCTTACCGAAAGTTTTAGCTTTGGACCCGAAGTACCTGTCCTTAGATTTCGGCCTGCTCCCCGCCGCACACGCGGCCGTCAGTAGTGACGTCGTGAATTTCATCAAACGCGGCGGTCGATTCGTCTTAGGGATCGCTCCCGATATCGAAGAATTAGAACCACAACTCACCGACTTCGTCCGCGAAATCGCGAAATACACTCAGGAGACTTGGGTCTCCTCAGCCTGCGGACTCTGGGGTTGGGACCTCAGCGCCGCGAGATCCCTCCCCGAAATGCTGCGCTCCTGGTGCTCCTTAGCGGAACGTGGCCTCGCGTAGATACCTCAGTCGTTGCGAGCGGAGCGAAGCGCTTCCTCGAACCGCAGTCGGACCAGACTCCGGTTTCGCTGCATAAAAAATACCGTCCTCGCCCGGGACGCCTGGGGGCCTTTAGTTTCTAGTGGATTGTCTCGCGCTCGGGGCGCGGAAGAGACGTGGCGCCTTCGACTTGGGTCTTGCCCGCTTTACGCCCGTTCGAGGACGATATTTTTTATGCAGCGAAACCGGAGTCTGGTTCGAGGCGGCGGGAAGAGCTTCGCTCCGCTCGCAACGACTGGGGTAGAGCTCGAATTAGTGGGTGTGCGGTCGTGGCGAAGGCTTGTCCATTAGCGTCAATTTCATTGATTTTGTTTGCGGCGTTTTGTTAGGTTGCGCACCAATGAAGGCGCATCCTCCCACCTCCCACTCAAGTGTCCGATCTCATGCGGAAATTTTAGGCGGGCCTAGTTTTCGTAAAGGGCTTTTACGATCTCTCCCTATTACTGTGGGTTATTTTCCAATCGCGTTGGCGTTTGGCATGGGTGCGCGCGAAGTGGGGCTTCCGGGTTGGGTCGCGATTCTGATGTCGGCTACGACTTTTGGGGGAGCTTCGCAGATGGTGGCTCTCGGCATGATTGCGTCGGGGCAGAGTTTGCTGGCGATTTTGTTTGCCGTTTTTGTCGTGAATTCTCGGTTTTTTCTCATGGCGATGGGAGTGGTGGAAAACATCGCGCATTGGCCGATGGCGAGAAAACTGATCTTTGGTCTGCTGATGACCGATGAAGCTTTTGGCGTTTTAAAGAGTGCACACGGAAATTCCCGACGGCGGTTTCGTTCCATGGAATGTCTTGGACTTGTGATAGGTCCAGTGACTTGTTGGGTGGGTGCCACTGCTGCAGGATATTGGGCGGCCGAACGATTGCCTGCTGTTAAAGAACTGGGACTGGATTTTGCGCTCGTGGCGTTGCTGCTGGGGGTTCTTTCTTGTCAGGTCAGCAATCGGTTTCAGTTTGCCGTGGCAGCGGCAGCCGGACTTCTAAGCACCGTGTGGACAATCGCGGGACAATCCACTTTAGCGATTTTGATCTCCGCTCTTATTGCGCCGCTAGTGGGCGTGGCGTGGGAACGTGTTTCTGTTTCCCGTCGAGCCATCGCCAAACAAAACGAAATTGTCGTGGAGGTGGTCCATGACTAATTGGACGGCCACCGAATGGATTTTGCTCTTGGTGGGGATGGCGGCAGTCACGCAAGTGAGTCGCTTGCTGCCTGTTCTAGTATTGGGAAAGAAAAAACTCCCGATGCAGTTTTCGCAATTTGTGCGC
>JALHPX010000161.1 GCA_022842225.1 bacterium | reverse complement strand
CGAAGCATGTTTATCTCTTGTTTGAGCTTATTGGCGTTCTGCAGCAGGTCCGCATGTTGAACCGCGGCCACTAATGACAGCGCCACTACTTCACTCGCCGCTTCGGATGGATCGAGCGCCCACTGCCCCACTTTGATTTGCGTGACTGGATTCCCAGGCACTTCGATCGTGAAGGCAAAGGACAAGTTCGAGCCACTGAGCGACATCTTGTTCAGATAGATATCCGCTTCCGGATAAGCGAGTGCTTCGTGCATCGCCAATTCGCGAGTTTGGTAATCAAACAGACTGTAGATTTCCATCGAATCAATCTGCGGATCCAACACACGCATTCCAAAAAAGCCTTTTTCCTTAAAGAACAGATCGGGAATCGTGACTTGCTGACGCACGCCTTGTGCAGCTTGTGCCGCCACCCAAGCTTCTTCAGCCGGGATGCCGTTTTCCAAGAACACACTTTTCGCCATCAACTGCAGTGCAGGATCTGCTTTCATCACCGAGCTATGAGCTAAGCGAGTGGCCGATCCGGCCCCACGTGCGCGAGCGGCTTGGGTCAACAGCGAAGAGCAATTGGAGCTACCAGCTAGTTCCTGTTGCAGCTGACGGAGTAACGTTTTGTCGATTCCCAGGAGCTCCAAGATCTTTCCCTTCGGATCTCCTGCGGCACCGGAAAACTTACTGCTCGCCATCGAATCGACGATTTGTCGGGCTTCCGAAGCGCTGATGCCTTCTGACCCGTGGGCCAGTTGCGGCAGTGCCGCAACCAGTCCTAGGGACAGGATATGTTTTCTATAGATAGGGTCCATGGTCTTAAGCCTTTCTTGCGGTGATTAGTTTTTCACTTTGCGATTGATGGCCACCGAGGCTTTGACTTCGAGCTTATTGAGCTTCACTTCGACGGTGTTCTTCAACACGCCGACCTTTGCACCTTTAGCCACATCGCCAGACGCGTCTTTTTGCGGGAAGTCGAGATAAGAGGAGTCGGACTTGTCGAGCACCTTCTCGTTACGATCCACGCGCACCATCATCACGGCGATTTGTGGCTTCGGATTAGCAACTTTCTTCTCCGCTGCGAGGGCCGCGATTTTTGCATTGAGCTCTTTGCCACTGAAGACTTGGCTGCGACGTGCTTTGAGATCCTTTTTGTCGAAATCGATGGATTCACCGGCGCCCACTTTGATTACCGGCGTGATGGTGAACTCTTTGCACTTATTGAAATCGACGCAGATAGCGGCACGCACGCGGACGGCTTCACCGCCCCGTTCGTCGGAGCTAACGGAGTGCAGAAATACCGCGACTTCGTCGTCATCATTGAGAGGGGAAGTATTTGCTGCCGTGGCGGATACGCCGCTGACCGCCAATACGAGGACTAGGGTTTTGAGAAAGAGAGACTTCATTTTTACGACCTTTCGATACAGTTTGTGATTACGGAGTTCTCAAAATGGGCCAGAGCTTTGGCGTGAATCGGAGGTAAAAAAATTCACGCGTAGTAATTTCAAGGCTTTAGGAGAGTCCGGGCCGTAACCTAGATCACAGGGCGCAGTCGGGGGTCACACTTCTGCAACGCCGGTCCCCGTCGGCGGAGGCGCCGCAGTCCGTCCCGCGAAGCGAAGCTCCCCCCTCCCTCGGCAACGCGCACGGTGGGAGAAACTACAGGCTGCCTCTCCGCACTGCTCCCGCCCGGGACGCCTGGGGGCTTTTAGTTTCTAGCGGTTTGTCTCGCGCTAAGGGCGCGGAAAGGGGGCGGCGGCTTCGACGCTTTTTTTGCCCGCTTTATTCCAGTTCGCGAGCAGTGCGGAGAGGCAGCCTGTAATTTGTCCGGTCCTGCGCCTTGCCGAGGGAGGGGGGAGCTTCGCTTCGCGGGTAGTTGTGGTCCTGGCTGACAGGATCGGAGATGCGGGGTTTAATATTTTTATGCGAAATTTGATTTTGGGTTGGGGACTTTGCGGTGGCCCGAAACTCAGTTTTTTCCCCCCGATCAGGCGGATTGGACGATGAAGGTGGTGTTTACAAATACGCAGCTCGGGGTTTTTAGTTTGGATATTGTGTTTGAAAAGAAGCTCAACCCCGAGGCGAATGAATGGCGAAGAAGTATTGGTTGATGAAGACAGAGCCCTCTGTGTTTTCGTTTGAGGACTTGGTGAAAGCGCCGGGTAAAACGACGGCTTGGGAAGGCGTACGGAATTACCAGGCGCGGAATTTGATGCGGGATGAATTTCAGCTGGGGGATCTGGCGTTCATTTACCACAGCGGGATTGCGGAGCCGGAGATTGCCGGGATCGCCGAAATTGCCAAGACAGGGTATGCCGACCCGTTTGCGATGGACTCTAAGAGTAAATATTACGATGCCGATGCGAAGAAAAAAGGCGTGAATCCTTGGTTCTTGGTCGATGTGAGGGCCAAAAAGAGGTTTAAGAAATCGGTCACGCGCTCTGAACTGAAAAACTGCAAGGCATTGGCCGGCATGATGGTCCTTAGAAAAGGCGCGCGCCTCTCGGTGCAGCCGGTCACGGAAGCAGAATTTAAAACGATCTGCGAGTTGAGTGACCTTGAAAATGTTTGAAGTGCCGCAAAACGATGAAGTGAAAACTCCTTAGTCGCGCTCTGGTGGTTTGTTACAGCACTGAAACATGTCCATGATTTTCGCAACCAATCGAAGTTCCAAATAAATTACCGTCGATAAAGTGTTGCAGCGCGCTTACAAAAAAGTGGCGCCACAAGCTTTTACTAGTAATCGCGCGCACTTCATTCTAGCCCGCTCTTCTGCTCTCGACTCTGCTGGTACACCCCTTGCTCCTTGCTGGTACGGACGAGGAAACAGCCGTTTTCGGCTTTTCCATTTCGGTCAGTTAATGAAGGAGTAGAAGTATGTGGTTTAAATCTCTCATGGTAGCGGCGGTGTCGCTGACTTTGTTCGGTGCCACTGTATCCCAAGCTTGCTCGCACGGTTGCTCTACTAGCGCTGTTGTCGTCGTAAGACGGCCAGTTGCGCCAGTAGCAGTTGCCGTAAACGTAGCAGCTGCCCCAGTCGCTCCAGCGCCTGTCGTGTATCCCTACCCGTATCCGTATCCTTATCCCGTCTCGGGATCGGCATCGATTTACGGACCGTATGGTGGATACGCAAGCGCGAGCTACTACGGCACCCCCGGATACGGCGGTAGCGTGAATGTCAGTGGATATTCGCCTTACTACGGATCATACGGTGGTTACGGTCAGTTCACGCCTTACGGCGGGTACTACAACGGTAAGTACGTTGATTTCTCGTACAACCGAGTTCCTGGTTACGGAACGACATTCTCCGGAACCGGGCCTTATGGCGGCAGCATTTCTGGCTCCGCTTATCATCTCTAAATGTTCCGACATCTAGTCACTCTCACAGACTCTACCCGATTGCGCTTTCCTCCTAGCTGCCCACGGAAGCGCAATCGGGTAGTTTTTTATGACGCTCCGTGCGTTGCCGCTGCCAGACGCCCAAATTAGTACATGAGTACAAATTCTGGGATTCAAGCAAATGCGCACACTCTTCCTTCTACTGGCAACGGTCCTAGCTCCTAGCGCTGCGGCGAAGAACGAACCAATCGAAATTTTCCGCGGCAAAGTAACTACATACGGCGCGCAAGCGATTCTCCACGAAGCGGCGGTCCCACCACTCGCCTATCGTTACAACGTCGCTACGGGCGCCTGTATGGACAGTACCAACAAGGCCGGGCTTAACGATCCCAAGGTAACCACCGAATGTGCTGACTTTCGCGAGCAAGACCAGAGCTCCAAGGACTTCTCCAAGCAAAATCTGCGCGGCGCGAATTTCGACGAGAGCAAAGTCAAAGCCGCCAACTTCAGAGAGGCCGATCTCCGGGGGGCCAAACTCAATTTCACCAATTACAAAGATGCAGAATTCAAAGGTGCCCTTTTTTCGCCCGACACCGAGCTGCCCTTCTCTCAAGACAAAGCGCTCGCTCTGGGAATGATCTGGGTCGATGCCAAAATGCTCGATCAGCTCTTTATCGACTATGCTTGGTCCTCCCTGGAACTGCTGCGAGGACTGATCGCCTTGGGAGGTAATCCTCATGCTCAGGACGACCTGGTTCTCAAGCAGTACATTCGCAGTCAAAATACCGAGCGATTGTCGGTGCTAAAAAAACTTGGGCTGGATATGGGTGCGGGACTTGCGATTTATTTCGCGGGCTTTAAGCCCGATGACTATCCCAATCAAAAAGCCGAATCGAAATTCGTCCAGGAGTTAATCTCGCTGGGCGCAAACCTTGACTACTCGGTGAATGGCGAATCTCTTCTCGCCTCTCTCATTCGACTCAACCGAGTGGACCTGGCAAAGGAACTCATTGCCGCCGGCGCGTCGCTCCAGGTCAAGGGAGATCAAATCAACGTGCTCACCGCCGCGCTGGAGTATGCCCGGTATCCACTCGTGTTTTGGCTCCTGGATAAAGGCGCCGATCCCAACTTATGTACCGACCGCTCGGAGGCCCCGCTTAGCGCTGCCGTCCGACGTTACCCCACCACCAACGAAGTAGCCCAGTTCCCAAAAGGCCAGCCTACCGACTTATTGGACCTATTCTTAAAGTATGGCGCCGATCCCAATACCCTCTGCAAAGTGGGCATCAGCCCTCTCGCCGCCGCCTTTGAAAGAGCGCAGTACCCTAGGGCAAAAAAACTTCTGACTCTGAAAGCGGATCCCAATATCTGCGACCAAGCTGGGACATGTTCAGTGTTGTCCAAGGCCCTCTCCAGCGGACCGACTGTAGCTCTGGATGCCATTGCCGCACTCGTTACGGCAGGTGCCGATGGATCCTGGGGCAAAGGCAAGGGCATCAACCTGCTCGATAAAGCACGCGGATCGAATTTGCTCGCCGAGTTGGTACGTGCCGGTGCCGATGTGTCCACCGCTCGTCTTTTAGGGCGCAGTGATTTAGATTCCGTAAGCTATTTGATTGAGCACGGTGCAAACCTAGAGCAAGTCGACGCAAACAAGGTCACGGTGCTGATGAGTGCCATCGCCGCGAAAAACCAACGGCTCGTCGAATACCTTCTTAAGAGCCCCAAGCTCACCCCTACCCTGCTCAACGCCAAGAACAGCAATGGCAATCACGCGCTGATTTATGTCGTTTTCTATTTACCTGGGTTTCTCAATCAGTTCTTGGCCGACACGCGCCTGAACTTGTCGACGGTTACGATGCCGGTGGACCATGATGTCCGAGATCGTTATGAAGTGAAGAAAAAGCTTCTCAATATACCCGTTGCCAATTGGGCGCTGAGCCGCCCCTACGAATCGCAGACTAGCAACCAGGAGTTAGTGAAGCTGCTAGGCGCGCGCGGTGCGAGTCTTAATGAAATCGACCCGCGTACGGGGGTATCGCTTCTCCACTCGGCTCTGGGGCGGGATCATAAGTTCTTAGAAGAGCTCATCGCCCTGGGCGCCAATCCCAAGGAAGCGGTACTGCTCTTTACGTTAGCGGATCGCATTGGCTCTTACTCCGAACAATCCGCCATCGCGAAATTTATCTTTCTGCTCGATCACGGGGCCGATCCCAACGCGTCCGATCGCGGTAGATCCATCGCACGTTATCTGGCCAATCACACTGGCAAGGGGCTCTTCTCCTTGGTCGAGAAACTTCTCGATAAAGGCGCAAAGTTAGAGCCCGGCCTGCTCTCCGCGCTTTTGCGCAGCATTCCAGAGTCGCCCTTGGAAGAAGCCAGCAAGGCCGCAGCGGAAGCCCGCAAGAAAATCACCGAATTTGCCAATCGCTATGGAGCCGAGCCTTTGGAGACGGAAGCATCGATGCAGGAGGGATTGGCGGGACTCGTCACTAAGGCGTGCCTAGTCGGCAACCCTACTTGGGACAAACCGGTGCTCGCTCCGAACAAGGATGTGTACGAAGTCTTGCTAGACTACCTGGCCATCCTGCGCAAAGGCGGCTTCAAAACCACCTCGATCGACGAAGCTCTACTCGGTGGCCTATTTTCCAATCAATCTGCGGATGGCATTGCATGTGAACGCGCTCTCTATGGACTACTCAAAGCCGCTTTCACGAGCCTACCTACCAAGCAGATTGTCTACGGACTAGGCAACGCGAAGTGGCGGTATGAGAACACGCCAGCTGCTTTCACCGTCAAAGCTTGGGAAGAAATCGGCAGCTTCTTAAAGCAGCTGGAAGCCGATGGTTCGCCACTCGCAAAAGAAACCAACTTGGTAGAAACGCTACTCGACAGCAATCACTTCCCACTGGCTTGGACGTGGTTCGGCAAAGGAGCCCCCTTTAAGTACTACTCACCCAGGATGAGCGCATTGAAAAAATCGACGGTGACCGCGACCAATTACAATCAGTTTGGGCGCTATGGCGCCCCCGTAAAAGCAGAATGCGGAGAGTACCCAAGAGCAGAGGGCCCGGAGCTATTTCAATTTGCAGTGGATTCGAAAGGACTCAAATCTTCCAAACTTCTAACTGGTATTTCGACGTATCCCTTCCGCGCTTATCTCTGGGACACGATCACTGGGAAGCTTCGAATCGAAGAACTTTCCGACAAAATGAAACCACTCGAGATCGAGTTTTACTGTCGAGAATATTGACAGTCCTCCAAGCCAAACGGGTCTAAATGCGCCCAGCGCCAGGGGGATCTCCCCCAGCCTTCCCCAACACGCTCTCTGAATAAGAGACAGCTAGCCTTTTGCCTTGGCGAATGAGCACTTGGAACGGCCTTCACAATCCTGCCCAAATCTTCGACAAAACCGTGACCTATACCGAGCCCGGGGCGGGCACGGAACTTGTCATATATCTAAGTGAGATCCCAAACCTAACCGGAGGCCTGCTGTGCGTAGCACGTGGGTAAAAATCCTAATCGCGCTGCTTCTGCCGATCGTCGCGGTCTCGACTTTTGCAAATGAGCCGGAGTCCGATCCGAATGAGTTAGACGACGATCAGTATTTCGAAAGCGCCTACACTTCTTGCCTCACGCGCTATCAGGCCTCAAACCTTACGCGCCGGGAAGTGGATTGCGTTTGCGATCGCCTGGCCAACTACGCCTTAGAATGGCGCAAGAACCCCCAATCCAGCGAAACCATGCCCGCCGCTCCCGA
Organism: bacterium; assembly: GCA_022842225.1. Classification (GTDB taxonomy): domain Bacteria; phylum Bdellovibrionota; class FAC87; order UBA2466; family UBA2466; genus JALHPX01. The sequence goes on along the minus strand of JALHPX010000161.1, from coordinate 78 downwards.
AGCCGTCTATCAAGACTGCCAACGTTAATTATCCTTGGATCAGACTACGCAGCATCCACGCTGTTTTTTCGTGCACTT